>NZ_JAPEMA010000004.1:300000-488928 GCF_026343185.1 Streptomyces sp. NBC_00091
CTTCGCCCTGGCCGCCAGCTTCGAGCACCTGTCCACCACCACGGGCAACGCCCGCGCCCAGGTGCTGGCCGACACCCTGGACCGCGCCACCGGCACCTTCCTCAACGAGGACAAGTCGCCGACCCGTCGCCTCGGCGGCATCGACAACCGCGGCAGCCACTTCTACCTCGCCCTGTACTGGGCGCAGGAGCTGGCCGGCCAGAGCGACGACGCGCAGCTGGCCGCGGCCTTCGAGCCGCTCGCCAAGACGCTGGCCGAGCAGGAGCAGGCCATCGTCGCCGAGCTCATCGCCGTGCAGGGCTCCCCGGCCGAGATCGGTGGCTACTACCAGCCCGACCCGGCCAAGGCCGCCGCGGTGATGCGTCCGTCCGCGACGCTGAACCAGGCGCTCGCGATCCTGGGCTGACGCCCGCAGCAGTACCGAGCGGTACGTGTTCCGCCCCGGCCGGCCCCGCGCCCGGCCGGGGCGGACCCGTATCCGGGTGCCCCGGCTCTGGCCCACGGCCCTGGGGGCAGGCGGTCAGAGCCGGTGCACCCGGCCCTGGCCCACGGCGAGCGGGTGCCGCCCGGCGGCCAGGATGCGCAGGCCGGGCGCGGCGGCGAGCAGCTCCCGCAGCCAGGTCAGCGCCTCGGGGTCGAGCCGGTCGCTGCCGTCCAGGACCAGCAGCATGTCCCGCTCCGCCAGCCAGGAGGCCGCGTTGGCCGTTCCGCACGGCAGGAGGGGCATGCCGGGTACGCAGCCCAGCGCGGCCACGAGTCCGCGCAGGCCGCCGTCCGGGGAGACGGTGACCACCGCGGCCCCGTCGCAGAAGTTGGAGGACAGGCGCCGCGCGATCTCCCGTACCAGCAGGCTCCGTGCCTCGTGGAAGCGGCCCGTGACCGTCAGCACCCGGCCCCGCCGGACGGCGGTGAGCAGCGCGGAAAGTTCGGTGGATGTGGTCGGCAGTGTTCCGGTCATCACGATGCCCCCCGTTGCATGCGTGACCCACTGCGGCAAGAGGGTGGATTCGAGCCGCATGAGGATGATTATGCGTCAATTCAGGTGCATGACCAGGGGAATGTCGTATTCCGGCGAGGCGGTCAAGGGGCCGTCCCCGTCAGCCGATGCCCTGCCGGTCCGGCTGCCGGGCGAAGGCCGCGCGCCGCGGGGCCGGCGCGGTCGCCCGTACGGCCTCCTCCGGCAGGTCCCGGTGGACAGTTGTCCGCGCGGCGCCCATCGGCTCTACTGCTGCTCAGCAGCCCCGGCGGCGGGGCGCATTCGGCGTGCGCAGGGGAGAGGCCCACGATGACAGCGAACCGGCGAGCGAACCGCCCCCGGCGCCCCTCGCACCGGCGCCGGCCCTGGTTACGGGGGCGCAGGCCCCTGCTCGCCCTCCTGATCTCCGTCTTCCTCCTCGTCGGCGTCCGCGCCGCGACCGGTATCGCCTGGGACCGCCTCCCCACCCCCGCCCGCCCGGAGGCCACGCCCTCCGCCGAGCCCCGGGGCCAGGCCGGTGGCGGAGGGGGCGCACGCCCCGCCGGGGCCCTGCCCTTCGACCTGCCGGCGCCGGCCGCGCTGCGCTCCGCGGCGGCGGGCGGCAAGCTCGTGTTCGCCCACTACTTCACCCCCTACCCGCTCTCCCTGGACAACGCGAGCGCCGACGCGGACTACTACACCCGCAACTACCTCGACCCCGACGGCGAGAACGGCAAGCACGAGCGGTACGGCGGCCTGCTGCGCGACCGCCCGCTGCCCGTCCCGCCCCAGGACGACGGCAGCTGGGAGTACGCCAACCTCCAGCAGGAGGTGCGCACCGCCCGCGACGCGGGCATCGACGGCTTCACCCTCGACCTGCTCTCCCTCTCCGGGAAGCACCGGGAGCGCGCCGGCCTCCTCATGCGGGCGGCCCACGCCGTCGACCCCGCCTTCAAGATCATGCTGATGCCGGACATGACCTCGCTGGACACCGACGACCCCGCCGTGGTCGCCGACGCCCTGGCCGCGCTCGCCATGGCCCCCGCCGCGCACCGGCTCGGCGACGGCCGGCTCGTCGTGTCCCCGTTCAAGGCCGAGCAGAAGAGCCCCGACTGGTGGCGCCGGGCCTTGGACCTCCTCCAGTCCCGGCACGGTGTCCGGACCGCCTTCGTCCCCCTCTTCCTCGACTTCGCCGCGCACAACGAGGCCTTCGCGCCCCTCAGTTACGGGTTCTCGGAGTGGGGCAGCCGCAGCTACGCCGGCCAGGAGGGCGCCGCCGCCGACGTCCGGCGGGCCCACGGCGCGGGCAAGATCTGGATGCAGCCCGTGTCCGTCCAGGACGCCCGCCCCAACCAGGGGATCTACGACGAGGCCGGCAACACCGCCACCCTGCGCTCGACTTGGACCCACGCCATCGAGGACGGCGCCGACTGGGTGCAGCTGACCACCTGGAACGACTACTCCGAGGGCAGCCAGTTCGCCCCGTCCCTGCACAACGGGTACGCGTACCTGGACCTCAGCTCGTACTACCTGACCCGCTTCAAGACCGGCGGCTGGCCGGAGATCGTCCGCGACACGCTCTACCTCACCTCCCGCACCCAGTTCGCGGACGCGGACCCGACGGGCGACCAGTCGCTGGTGATGGCCCTCCGCAAGGGCAGCGCCGCCCCCCGGGACACCGTGGAGGTGCTCAGCTTCCTGACGGCGCCCGGGACCGTCCGTACCGCGGTCGGCCCCGCCCGGGCGGAACACGGGGCCCCGGCCGGCGTCCACGCCGAACTGCTCCCGCTGCGGCCCGGGACCAGCTCGGCGGAGGTGGTGCGCGACGGGAAGGGCGCGGCGCGGGTGGAGCTGCCGTACCCGGTGGACCACGAGGTGCCGGTGCAGGACCTCCAGTACTACGCGGCGACCAGCGGCCGTCCGGCGTAACGACACGCGCGCGGCGCGGCCCACAAGACACCCCCCAGGCCAATCCGGGCCGAGTGGCCCTTCCGTCCCGGGCGGCGAGGCCGCATGCTCCCGGAGCGGCCCACGAAGCCCGCGCCCGACACGTCACCCAGGAGGTCCCCGTGACCGCGCCGTCCGCCCCTTCCGCCCCGCCCGCCTTCCCCGGCGGCCCCGGCCTCTTCCGGCTGGACCCCGCCGTCGCCCACCTCAACCACGGCTCCTACGGGGCGGTCCCGGTCCCGGTCCAGGAGGCGCAGGAGGCCTTCCGGGCGCAGGCCCACGCCGACCCCGACGCCTTCTTCAGCGCCGTCCCCGAGCGGCTGGCCGGAGCCCGGGAGCGGATCGCGGCCCGGCTGGGCACCGACCCGGACGGCCTCGCCCTCATCTCCAACGCCACCGAGGGCGCCAACCTCGCCCTCGACGCCATCCCCCTCGCCGAGGGCGACGAGGTCCTGGTCACCGACCACGGCTACGGCACCGTCGTCGCGGCCGCCGCCCGCCGTGCCCGCGTCACCACCGTCGCCCTGGACCCGCGCCTCCCCGACGAGGACGCCGTACGAGAAACCGTGCTGGCCGCGCTCACGCCCCGCACCAAGGTGGCCCTGCTCGACCACGTCAGCTCGCCCACCGCCCGCCTCATCGCCGGGCCCCGGCTCCTCGCCGAGCTCTCCGCGCGCGGGATCACCACCGTCGTCGACGGCGCCCACACCCCGGGCATGCTGGCCGAGCCGGTCGCCGCCGGCGCCGACTTCTGGTTCGGGAACCTGCACAAGTGGGGCTACGCCCCCTCCGGTACCGCCCTGCTCGCCGTGGCCCCCGCCCACCGGGCCCGGGTCCGCTCGCTCGCGCCGTCCTGGCAGGACCACCACGGTTTCCCGCGCTCCGTCGAGTACCGCGCCACCGCCGACTACACCGGCTGGCTGGCCGCCCCCGAGGGCCTCGACCTCATCGAGCGGCTCGGCGCCGCCGAGGTCCGCGCCCACAACAGCGCCCTCGCCGCCTACGGAGCGGAGCTGCTGGCCCGGATCCCCGGCCTGACCCTGCTCCCGCACACCCCGGGCCTGGCCCTGCGCTCCCTGCTGCTGCCGCCCGGCACCGCCGAGACCCAGGACGCCGCCGTGGCCATGCGCGAGGAACTCGCGGCGAAGCTCCGTATCCGGGTGCTGGTCTGGCCCCGGCCGGGCGGCGGCGGCATCCGGGTCTGCGGGCAGATCTACAACCGGGCCGAGGAGTACGAGCGCCTCGCCGCCGCCCTGCCCGCCTTCCTGGGGTGAAGCCGGGATGAGGAAGGGGCCTCAGAGGCGCCTGAGCAGGTAGGTGTCCATGATCCAGCCCTTGCGGGCGCGGGCCTCGGTCCGCAGCTCCTCGATGCGGCCGGACACCTCCGCCAGCTTCCCCGAGACCAGGATCTCGTCCGGCGTGCCGACGTAGGCACCCCAGTAGATGAAGAGGTCCTGGTCGAGGTGGGCGGTGAAGGCGTGCCGGGCGTCCAGCATCACCACCACGTCGTCCACGTCCTGAGGCCAGCCCTCCGCGAGCCGGCGCCCGGTGGTGATCTGGACCGGCCGGCCGACCCGGTTCAGATTGGTCCGGTGCCTGGCCAGCAGCGCCGACACACTGCTGATGCCGGGCACCACCTCGTGCTCGAAGGCCACCCGGCCGTGCTCCAGGACCTCGTCGAGGATCGCGAGGGTGGAGTCGTACAGGGAGGGGTCGCCCCACACGAGGAAGGCCCCGGTCTCGCCCTCCGCCAGGTCCTCGGCGATGAACCGCTCGAAGATCTCGGCCCGCGCGCTGCGCCAGCCGTCCACGGTCGGGGTGTAGTCGGCCGGGGTGCGGTCGCGGTCCGGATCGCGGCCCTCCACCAGCCGGTGGCCGGGACGGGCGTGGGCGTCGAGCATCGCGCGCCGCAAACCGGTCAGATCCGACTTCTCCTCCCCCTTCTCCAGGATGAGGAATGCGTCCGCCGCGCCGATCGCCCGGACCGCCTGGAGGGTCAGGTGGTCAGGGTCGCCCGCGCCTATGCCGATGACTGAGAACTTCTTCACCGGGCTATTGTGCCCATCATGCGAGCCGCCCTGTTCGTCACCTGCGTCAACGACGCGCTCTACCCCCGCACGGGCATCGCCGTCGTACGGCTGCTGGAGCGGCTCGGAGTCGAGGTGGACTTCCCGGCCGCCCAGACCTGCTGCGGTCAGCCGCAGTACAACACCGGCTACCGCCACGAGGCCGAACCGCTGCTGCGCCGCACCGCCGAGGCCTTCGCGGGCTACGACCACGTGGTCACCCCCTCCGGCTCATGCGCCGCGATGATCCGTACGCACTACCCCCGCATCGGCGCCCTCGCGCGGCAGGAGGGACGGGGCGGCGCACTGGCGGACCTCGCGGAGGGCCTCGTACCCCGCGTCCACGAGCTGACCGAGTTCCTCGTCGACGTACTCGGCGTCACCGACGTCGGCGCCTACTTCCCGCACACCGTCACGTACCACCCCTCTTGCCACGGCCTGCGCTCCCTCGGCCTCGGCGAGCGCCCCAGACGGCTGCTGGCCGCCGTCAAGGGCCTCGAACTGCTCGAGCTGCCCGGCGCCGAGGAGTGCTGCGGCTTCGGCGGCACCTTCGCGGTCAAGAACCCGGACGTGTCCACCGCGATGGGCACCGACAAGATCACGGCAGCCCGGGCCACCGGCGCCGAGGTGCTGTGCGGGGCCGACAACTCCTGCCTCGCCCACCTCGGCGGCATCCTCCACCGCGCCGGCGACCCGCTGCGCACCCTGCACCTCGCCGAGATCCTGGCCGCCACGGAGGAGGATCCCCTGCCATGACCGGTACCCACCTCGGCATGCCCGCCTTCCCGCCCTTCCCCGCCGCCGCCCGCGAGGGCGTACGGGACGGCGTACTGCGCGCCAACCTCCGCCACGCCACCCACACCATCCGGGACAAGCGGGCCCGCGCGGTCGCCGAACTCGCCGACTGGGACCGGCTGCGGGCGGCGGGCAAGGCCGTCAAGGACCACACGCTCCGCCACCTCGACCGCTACCTGCTGGAACTGGAGGCCGCGGTCACCGCCGCCGGCGGCACCGTGCACTGGGCGGCCGACGCCGACGAGGCCAACCGGATCGTGACGGACCTGGTCCGCGCCACGGGGGAGCGGGAGGTCGTCAAGGTCAAGTCCATGGCCACCCAGGAGACCGGACTCAACGAGGCCCTGGAAGCCGCCGGGATCGCCGCCTACGAGACCGACCTCGCCGAGCTGATCGTCCAGCTCGGCCACGACCGGCCCTCGCACATCCTGGTCCCCGCCATCCACCGCAACCGGGGCGAGATCCGCGACATCTTCCGCTCCGAGATGGGCGGTTGGGGCAGGCCGGCCCCCGAGGACCTCGGCGACGACCCGCGCGAACTCGCCGAAGCCGCCCGCCTCCACCTGCGCGAGAAGTTCCTGCGCGCCAAAGTGGCCGTCTCCGGCGCCAACTTCATGGTCGCCGAGACCGGCACGATGGTCGTCCTCGAATCCGAGGGCAACGGACGGATGTGCCTCACCCTGCCCGAGACCCTCATCTCGGTCGTCGGCATCGAGAAGGTGGTGCCCACCTTCCGCGACCTGGAGATCTTCCTCCAGACCCTGCCGCGATCCTCCACCGCCGAACGGATGAACCCGTACACCACCATGTGGACCGGGCTGGGGCCATCGAAGGGGGCGGACGGCGACGGCCCCTCCGCCTTCCACCTGGTCCTCCTCGACAACGGCCGCACCGACACCCTCGCCGACGAGACCGGCCGCCAGGCCCTGCGCTGCATCCGCTGCTCCGCCTGCCTGAACGTCTGCCCCGTCTACGAACGCGCCGGAGGCCACGCCTACGGCTCCGTCTACCCGGGCCCCATCGGCGCCATCCTCAGCCCCCAACTGCGCGGCACCGGCAGCCCGATCGACGCCACCCTGCCCTACGCCTCCACCCTGTGCGGGGCCTGCTACGAGGTCTGCCCCGTGGCCATCGACATCCCCGAGGTCCTCGTCCACCTGCGCGAACGGGTGGTCCAGGGCGGCCCGGTGACCCGCGAGGGCGTGCGCGTACGCATCCGGCCGGCGCGCGGACACACCGCCGAACGGGCCGCCATGCGCGCCGCCCGGCTCCTCCTGGAGCGCCCGGGCGCCCTGCGCGCGGGGGAGCGGCTGCTGTCCCGTGCCCGCCGGCTGCGCCCGCGCCGGCTCCCGGGACCGGGCCGGGCCTGGACCGACAGCCGCGAACTGCCCGGCATCCCGGCGGAATCCTTCCGCGACTGGTGGGCCCGGGAACGGGGGGACCGAGGGTGACCAGCAAGGACCGCATCCTGGCCCGCATCCGCCGGGCCGCCTCCGGCCCGGACGCCGAGGTCCCCCGGGACTACCTGCGGGTCCACGGCGCCCGCACCCCGGCCGAGAGCGCCGACCTGCTCGCCGCCAACCTCACCGAGTACCGGGCGAAGGTCCACCGCGCCGACGAGGAAGGCCTGCCGGCGCTGCTGGCGCGGCTGCTCGCCGAACGCGGCTCCGCCACGGTCCTGGTCCCGCCCGCCCTGCCCCCGCACTGGCTCTCCGCGGCCGACGTGACCCGCGTCCACGACCGCGCGGCCTCCACCCCGCAGGAACTGGACGGCGTCGACAGCGTGGTCACCGGCTGCGCCCTGGCCGTCGCCGAGACCGGCACCCTCGTCCTCGACGGCGGCCCCGACCAGGGGCGGCGCCGCATCACCCTGATCCCGGACCACCACATCTGCGTAGTCCGCGTCCCCGGCCAGGTCGTGGACTCCGTCCCGCAGGCCCTCGAACGCCTCGACCCCACCCGCCCGCTGACCTGGATCTCGGGCCCCTCGGCCACCAGCGACATCGAACTGGACCGGGTGGAGGGGGTCCACGGTCCCCGCACCCTGGAAGTCGTCCTCCTCGGCGCACAATAGCCCCATGCCATCCCACATCGCCCTCACCGCCCTCGTGGTCCACGACTACGACGAGGCCATCGACTTCTACACCCGCGCCCTCGGCTTCGAACTCGCCGAGGACACGGCCCGCCCGGACGGCTCCCGCTGGGTCGTGGTCCGCCCGCCCGGCGCCAAGGAGTCCGCCCTGCTGCTGGCCCGCGCCAAGGACGAGGCCCAGCGCTCCCGCGTCGGCGACCAGACGGGCGGCCGGGTCGGCTTCTTCCTCTACACCGACGACTTCGCCGCCGACCACGCCCGGATGACCGCCGAGGGAGTCCGCTTCCTCGAGGAGCCGCGCCACGAGCCGTACGGCTCCGTCGCCGTCTTCGAGGACCTCTACGGCAACCGCTGGGACCTGCTCCAGCCGGCCGCGTAACACCAGCCCAGGCGGGCCCGCCGGCCGGTCAGCCGCGGCCCGGCCGGCCGCCGAGCCGGGGCGCCTCGGCCGCCGCGTCGACCGGCTCCCCGGCCTCCACCCGCCCGGCCAGTTCCCGGGCCCACCCGACCAGCCCCGCCACGTCGATCCCGTACGCGTCCCCGTGCCCGGCCAGGGCACCGGCCCCGCGCCGCAACAGCCGCGCCCCGCCGACGGCGTTCCCCCGGGCGGCGTGCGTCAGCCCCACCGCGAGCTGAGCCAGCCCCCGCCACAAGGGGGCGTCGGCCTGCGGCCCGAACTTCCACGCGTCCTCGAACACCTCGTGCGCGTGGAAGGGCATCCCGGCGTCCAGCAGCCGCTGCGCCTCCGTCACCGTCGCCGCCGGGGTGCGCACCACCCCCTCGGGCTGCCGCTCCACTCCCCGCGCCCCGTACGGCAGCGGCCGCCCCAGCCCGTCGCGCGGACGCGCGCTGCGCGCCCGCCCCTCACCGTCCCGGTCCCGTTCCTTCACGGGGCCATCCTCCCCCTCGCCGATTACCCGTGCACGCGCACCCCTCGGTGTGGGGTAATGTTCTGCATGTGCCCGGCGCGAGGGGGAAACCCCAGGTGGGGGGCACGAAGTAGGAACGGGACGTGGCGCAGCTTGGTAGCGCACTTGACTGGGGGTCAAGGGGTCGCAGGTTCAAATCCTGTCGTCCCGACTCGAGAGAGTCGTAGATCAGGGGCCGTTTTCGGAGAGATCCGAAAACGGCCCCTTGATCATTTTTCGGCTGCGGGAACCAGGGAGAGGTTCCAGAAGTCGGCGTAGGGGCCGCCGCGGCGGAGCAGTTCGTCGTGGCCGCCCTCCTCGACGATGCGGCCGCCGTCGAGGAAGACGATGCGGTCCGCGTGCCGGACGGTGCGCATCCGGTGGGCCACCATGATCACGGTTCGGCCGGCCATCAGGCGCTCGATGCCGGCGTGGACGGCCGCCTCGTTGACGGGGTCGAGGGCGGAGGTGACCTCGTCCAGCAGCACGATCGGCGCGTCCTTCAGGAGCGCGCGGGCGATCGAGACGCGCTGGCGCTCGCCGCCGGACAGGCGGGCGCCGCCCTCGCCGACACCGGTCGCCCACCCGTCGGGCAGACGTTCGATCACCTCGTCCAGTCGCGCCGCGGCCGCGGCTGCCCGTACCTCGGCCCCGGTGGCGTCGGGGCGGCCCAGGCGCACGTTGTCCTCGATGGTGCCGTCGAAGAGGTAGACGTCCTGGAAGACGATGGCGAACCGCGCCATCAGATCCGTCGTGCTGATGGCACGCACGTCCGCGCCGCCGACGCGCACCGCGCCCGCGTCGACGTCGTGGAACCGGGCGAGCAGTTGCAGCAGCGTGCTCTTGCCCGCGCCCGACGGCCCCACCACGGCCAGCCGCCGGCCCTCGGGGACGGACAGCGACAGCTGCTCGAACACCGTGCGCTCCCCGTGCCGGAAGGTGACCGAGTCGAACTCCACCCCGTGACCGGCCGGTCGGACCGGGTCGGGGGCCTGCGGCAGCGGCTCGGTGCGCAGCACCGCGTCGAGCCGGCCCAGTTCGCCGCGCGCGCCGCGGAGCTTGCCGCCGAGGTCGGCCAGCGACAGCAGCGGATCCGCGCAGCGGGCGGCCAGCACCAGGACCGTCAGCAGCTCCGCGGCCCCGATGTCCCCGCCGAGGGCGAGGTGGGCGCCCAGGACCAGCATCGCGGTGAACACCGCCTGCACCGTCAGCGTCAGCCCCAGCGCGCCGGGCAGCGCCGACAGCGTGGAGCGGCGGGAGGCGTCCTGGACCTGCCGCAGGGAGTCGTCCAGCAGCCGGAAGCGTTCGGCGGTCCGGCCCCCGGCGCGCAGCACCGGCTGGGCCCCGAGGTACTCGATGACCCTGCCGGTGGCCTCGCGGTCGCGGGCGGCGCGCTCCGCGTCCTCGGCGGCGGTCGAGCGACCGGTCAGGAGCTGGATCGCCGCCACGACGGGGACGGCGGCCAGCGCGGCCAGGCCCAGCTGCCAGTTGGCGGCGAGGATCACGGCGACGATCGCCAGCGGCGTCACGGCGGCGGAGACGAACGGCGCCAGCAGGTGCGCGATCACGCTCATCGCCTGGAGCACACCCTGTCCGGCCAGGACGGACAGGTCTCCGACCCGGGCCGCGCCGTACCACCCGAGGGGCAGCCGGGCCAGATGGTCGCCGAGGCGGTGGTACACACCGCGCAGCAGCGCGGTGCCGACGCGGAACCCCGACAGGTCGCTGAGGTAGCGCAGCACCGCGTAGGCCCCCACCGCGGCGGCGAACGCGCCCAGCCAGGGCCAGGCCTCCTCGGGTCTGCCCCCGAGCAGCGCCCGCAGCACGGGCAGCAGCAGGGCGTAGGACAGGCCCTCGACGACCGCGGTGGTCGTCATCAGCGCGAGGGTGCGGCGCATCGGGCGGGAGTACTGGTGGCCCAGCACGCGCAGCAGCATCCGGATCATCGCCGGACCCCCTCTCCTGCGGAGCCCGCTGCGTGCAGGGTGCGCCACAGCGCGGCGAACGGACCGCCCGCTGCGAGCAGTTCGGCGGGTGGGCCGTGCTCGACGACACCTCCGTCCGCCAGCACCACGACGGTGTCGGCGCCGGCGACGGTCTCCGGGCGGTGGGCGATGACCAGGACCGTCCGATCGCCCCGCAGCGCCTCCAGGGCGCGGCCCACCGCCTGCTCGGTGTGCGGGTCGGCGAAGGAGGTCGCCTCGTCGAGCACGAGCACGGGGGTGTCGGCCAGCAGGGCGCGGGCGAGCGCGACGCGCTGGGCCTCGCCGCCCGACAGCCGGACGTCCTCGCCGATCACCGTCTCGTATCCGCGGGGCAGTTCGAGCACGCGGTCGTGGATGTTCGCCAGCCGGGCGGCGCGCACCACCTCCTCCGGACGGGCGTCCGGTACCGCCAGCGCGATGTTCTCCGCGACCGAGGCGCGCAGCAGGCGCACGTCCTGGAAGACGAAGGAGACCTGCCGGTACAGCTCCCGGCCGCTCAGCTCGCGCAGGTCGACGCCGCCCAGGCGGACCGAGCCGCTCGTCGGGTCGAAGAACCGCGGCAGCAGCTGGACCAGCGTGGATTTGCCGCTCCCTGACGGTCCGACGAGCGCGGTGACCGTCCCCGGCTCCAGCACCAGGTCGATTCCGCGCAGTACCTCGCGGCCGGGTTCGTAGGCGAAGCGGACGCCGCGCAGCTCCACCCGGTGGCCGTGCGGCGCGAGGGGGTGCGCCGGCTCCGGCAGCGGCGGCACCGCGAGCACCTCGCGGATCCGGCCGACCGCGCGGCGGGCGGCCTGGAGCTCGTCGAAGCCGTGCCCGAGCGCCGCCACGGGGGCGGTCAGCCCGAGTCCCAGCAGCAGGAACGGCAGCAGATCGGCCGGTGCCAGCTCCCCGCCGGCGATGAGCGCCGCGCCGCCGGTCAGCACGGCCAGCAGTACGAACGGGGGTGACAGCACCAGCTGCATCCCCGCGGCGATCGGGGAGATCCCGTGCACCCAGCGCCGGAAGGCGGCGACGAACTCGTCGGTGGCGGTGCGGAACTCGCGGTGGGCGCGCTCGCCCCCGCCGAAGGCCTTGACCACCGCGATGCCCTGGACGAACTCCACGACGGAGCCCCCGATCCGCGTCATCGCCGCGTCGAATGCGGCCTGCTCGCGCAGCCGGGCCGGAGTCATCATCAGCGGGACCAGCGCCATCGCCGCGACCACCGGGATCAGGGTGATCAGCGTCAGCCGCCAGTCGACGGTGAACAGGTAGACCAGCGACACCAGTGGCACGACGAACGCGGAGGCCAGCTCGCCGGGGGTGTGGGCGATGAAGGGGTGCACGGCGGACACGTCCTCGCCCACCAGCTTGGCCAGCTCGCCGCTGCGGCGACGGGCCAGCCAGCCGATCGGGACCCGCCCCAGCCGCGCGGCCAGCTGCCGGCGGAACGCCAACTGCACCCGCCCGTCGAGCAGATGCCCGACTCCCGCCGCCGCGGCGGTGAACAGCAGCCGGACGAAGAGGCCGGCCGCGCCCGCGACCACGACGAAGCGGACATGGCCGTGGTCGACCGGGCCGGGCGCGAGCAGGGTCCGGCCCAGCTCGACGACCGCGAGCAGCGGCGCCAGCCCCGCCACCGCACCGACGAGCTGGAGGGAGATCACGGCCGCGAAGCCCCTCGCGTAGGGCCGCAGCAGCCCTGCCAGGCCCTGCCCGTCCGGGGAATCCTCCGGTGGTGGTGTGGACTGTTTCCTCGCCTCGGCGAGCTCGGTGCTGGTCATCGTCCCCTCGTCTTCACGGTGATTCTTACGTTGTAAGGCTGCGCGGCCGAAGTTATACTTACGGCGTAAGAATGGTCAACCCGGAACCCGGAACGCGGGGCGTCCGGTGCGGAAGGAGAGGTGTCATGGGGGCCAACAGGGCTCGCGGGCAGCGCGTGGGGCTCACGCGGCAGGCCGTCCTGGAGGCAGCCGTACGGCTGGTCGACCGAGAGGGGCTGAAGGCCCTGTCGATGCGCCGGCTCGGCGCCGAACTGGGCGTGGAGGCGATGACCCTCTACCACCACGTGCCGAACAAGAGCGCCCTGCTGGACGGGATGATCGAGCAGGTCGTCGCGGAGGCCGTACCCCCGGAGTTCGGCGCCGCCACCTGGCGGGAGGACCTGCGCGCCTACGCCCACGCGCTGATGGCCGCGCTCGGCGCGCATCCGCACGCCGTGCCGCTGCTGCTGTCCCGGCCCGCCATGACACCCCGCAACCTGCGGACGATGGAGGCCGTGGTGGAGATGCTGTCCGGGGCGGGTTTCCCCCTGCCCCGGACCCTGGACGTCCTGTACTCCCTGACCAGCTTCGTCGTCGGTCACGCCGCCGCGCAGGCGGGCAGTGTCGACGGCGCCGGCGGCTTGGCCTCGCTGGACCCGGAGGCCTACCCGCTGCTGGTCAGCGCCGCCGGGGAGGCCGGTGAGGACGCGGCCGGGGCGCGCTTCGACTTCGCGCTCGAAGCGCTGTTGTCCGGATTCGAAAGGGAACTCGCGCTCCCGCGGGGCTGATCCGGGGTTGCCGGATCAGCCCCTGGGGACGGTCAGTGGCCGTGCCCGTGGCCGTCGTTGCGGGCTGTCGTGGGCGCGGGCTTCGGGGTGGCCGGAGCGGCCGGCGCGTGCTGGTCCGCGGCGGGTTCCTCCGTTTCGGCGGTGCCGTGGCTGTGGCCGCCCGGGGTGGCCTCCATGGACGCGGCGACCTGGCGCAGGCCGAAGAACGCGAGCGCGGCGACCGCGAGGACGGTCAGGCCGACGAGGCTGAAGATGCGGTACCAGGGGGTGTCGGCGTCCTTGATGACGTAGGCCACGAACGAGACGACGAGGCCGGCGGGGACGAGGACGGCGCCGCGGTCGGGGAAGTCGTCGAAGTGCTGGAGGCCGCCGCTGAGCATGCCGATGCCGAAGGACAGCAGCAGCGAGGAGCCGATGACCATCAGCATGCGGGGGAGGGCGGGCCGTTCCCGGGTGAGGAGGAACTCGTTGAGGACGGTCGCGGTGAGGAAGACCAGGGCCCCGTACGCGGCGATGCGGGTGTAACGGTCGGGGTCGAGCGGGTGGTGGACGACGGCGCCGCTGATGAGGCCGGCGCCGACGAAGTAGCCGACGTATCCGAGGTAGTGGGCGGGCAGCGAACGCTTGTGGGCCCGGTGCGTCTGACGCCGGGCGGTCCGGCCGGCGGGGGACGGGCCCGCCGCTCCCGGGGTCTGGGCGTGGAGGAGCTGGGTCGAGGTCACGTGCGAGGTTCCTTTGGTGGTGCAGGCGTGGCTCATCACCCGGTCCGCTGTCGAGGAGCGGCCGGGGTCGGCGATGAGAGTCAGGACAGACCGGGGTGAAACGCCCGGATCTATACGCGCTGCACCACGGAGCCGAGGGAACTGCGCAGGGGAGGCAGGGCGGACGGGGCGGTCCGGGCCCACGGCGCGGGCGTCATCGCGGCGCAGGCGGGGGCCGGTTCACCGAACGCAACCAGCGGGAGGCCGGGCACGTCCACGCCCTGCTGCGGATGGCCGGAGGCGCACGCCTCGGCCGGGTGCGCGTGCCCGCCGCCGTCCTCCAGCCCGCCGGGCGCCCGCTCGCCGTGGTGCGGGGGCCCGCCCCCGTCGGCGGACTCGGAGGCGGACTCGAAGTACGTCACGGTGACGGCGCCACCGCTGACGTGCGCGGAGGCGCTGTCGGCTCCGGCGGCGTGGGTGTAGAGGAAGGCGAACAGCAGCGCGGCCAGCCACAGCAGTCGCAGCGGGCCCGCCGCCCGGCGGGTCCGGGGCGCGCTGGATGCAGCTCGGGTCATGACCACGCCGAGACCCTACCCGGCGGCCGGAAGCCACTGCCGGGCGGCCCCGCCGAGGAGCCGGGCTCACGCCCCCTTGGCGTCGATCTCGGCGATCAGGCCCTCGACGAGGCCCCTGATCTCGTCGCGGATGGGGCGTACGGCCTCGACGCCCTGGCCGGCCGGGTCCTCCAGCTGCCAGTCGAGGTAGGTCTTGCCGGGGAAGTACGGGCAGGCGTCGCCGCAGCCCATGGTGATGATGTAGTCGGAGGCCTGGGCGGCCTCGGGGGTGAGGACCTTCGGCTGCTGACCGGAGATGTCGATGCCCAGCTCGGCCATGGCCGCGACGGCGGCGGGGTTGACCCGGTCGCCGGGCACCGAGCCGGCGGAGCGGACCTCGACGCGGTCCCCGGCGAGGTGGCGCAGGAACCCGGCCGCCATCTGGGAACGGCCCGCGTTGTGGATGCAGACGAACAGGACGGAAGCGGCGGGGGCGGAGGACATTGGTTCTTCCTAGGCTCGACTCGGTGGCTCGACTCGGTCTGGAGTCGTGTCAGCTCCAGCTGATGTGACAGTATCAGCGCATGATGACGTCAGTCAGCGCTGATCTGATCCGGGTTCTGGGCGACCCGCTCAGGCTCCGGATCGTCACCCTCCTGGCCCGGGAGACGCTCTGCACCACCCACCTCGTGGAGGAGACGGGTGCCAGGCAGACGAACCTCTCCAACCACCTGAAGGTGCTGCGCGAGGCGGGGGTCGTCGAGACGGAGCCGTGCGGACGGTTCACGTACTACCGCCTTCGCCCGGAAGTCATCGAAGTCCTGGCAGGTGAGTTCGCCGACCTCGCCCGGACCGCGCGCGCCACCTCCGAGGCCAACCTCAAGCGGTCCTGTCCCTGACCCGCTTTCCGTTCCCGTGCCCGTGCCCGAGGAGAATCCGCCGTGACCGCCACCGTGCCCGCAGAGTCCGTGACAGCCGCTTCCGCGCCCCCTTCGCCGCCGGCGGCCCCGCTGGTCGCCCGGGCCGCCGCCGAGTTCGTCGGGACCGCCGCGCTGGTGGCGGTCGTGGTCGGCTCCGGCATCCAGGCCACCGAGCTGACCGACGACGTGGCTCTCCAGCTGCTGGCCAACTCCACCGCCACCGTGTTCGGCCTCGGCGTCCTCATCGCCCTCCTCGGCCCGGTGTCCGGCGCCCACTTCAACCCGGCCGTCACCCTCGCCGAGTGGTGGACCGCCCGCCGCGGCGGCGCCGGCGTCACCGCCCGCGAGGCGGCCGTGTACGTGCCCGCGCAGATCGCCGGCGCGATCGCGGGCGCCGTCCTGGCGGACGCCATGTTCGGCGAGCCGCTGGTGAAGTGGTCCACCCACGACCGCTCCGCCGGGAACCTGCTGCTGGGGGAGGTCGTCGCGACCGCCGGGCTGATCCTGCTGATCTTCGGCCTGGCCCGCACCGACCGGCTGCGCTTCGCGCCCGCCGCCGTGGCCTCGTACATCGGCGCCGCCTACTGGTTCACCTCCTCCACCTCCTTCGCCAACCCGGCCGTCACCATCGGCCGCGCCTTCACCGACACCTTCGCGGGCATCGCCCCGGCCTCCGTGCCCGCCTTCGTCGGCGTCCAGCTGGTGGGTGCCGTGGTGGGGCTGGCGCTGGTGGCGGTCGTCTTCATGCGCGGTACGGATGCCGGCGGGCAGCCCTCCGCGTGACACGGGAACCGCGCGGTGCGGTGGAGCGGATGGAGGACCACCAGGTCGCGATCTACCTCGGCGCCATGGCCCTCGGCGGGGTCCTCGGCGGGGCGGCGCCCGCCGTCGGGCCCGGTCTGGAACACGCGATCAATCCGGTGCTCGGCGCGCTGCTCTTCGTCACCTTCCTCCAGGTCCCGGCCGCCGATCTGCTCCGATCGCTGCGTGACGGACGGTTCCTGGCCGCCGCGCTGACCGTGAACTTCGTCGTCGTGCCGCTCGTCGTGGCCGCCCTGTTCGCCTTCCTGCCCGCCGACCAGGCGGTCCGGACCGGCGTCCTGCTGGTACTGCTGTGCCCGTGCGTGGACTACGTGATCGTCTTCAGCGGCCTCGCGGGCGGCGACAGCCGCCGTCTGCTGGCCGCCACCCCGCTCCTGCTCATCGCGCAGATGCTGCTCCTGCCCGGCTTCCTCTACCTGTTCATGGGCCCCGGGCTCGGTGAGGTCGTCGAGGCGGGCCCGTTCCTGGAGGCCTTCCTCTTCCTGATCGTCGTCCCGCTCGCCCTGGCCTGGACCCTTCAGGCATGGGCGGCGCGCCGGCCGGCCGGGGCGCGGGTCTCCGGCGCCGCGACCGCCACGATGGTGCCGCTGATGGCCGCCACCCTGATCACGGTCGTGGCCTCCCAGGTCCCCCGGCTGGGCGGCCGCCTCGGCGACGTGGCGGCCGTCATCCCCTGCTACGCCGGCTTCCTGCTCGTCATGGCCTTCGCCGGGCGGGCGGTGGCACGCCTCTTCCGGCTGGACACCGCCGCCGCCCGGGCCGTCGTCTTCACCGGCGCGACCCGCAACTCGCTGGTCGTCCTGCCGCTCGCCCTCGCCCTGCCCGACGAGCTGGCCGTCGCCGCGGTCGTCGTGGTCACCCAGACCCTGGTCGAGGTCATCGGCATGGTCGCCTGCGTACACCTCGTCCCGCGCCTGGTCCCCGACCGGACCCCCGGGTGAGCCGGTGCCTCATTCAGGTCCCGTCCAGTCGAAGGTGATGTGCTTGCTGGACTGGCCCGCCCGGTTCCAGTGGAAGCCGAAGGCGTCGGCGCGGTCGGCGGTCGAGCGGCCCCAGGTGGCGACCTGTCCCGGCCCCGTTTCCGAGCCCGGCAGGTTGGTCGACTGGACGCGCGCGCCCTCCGGTGTCGTGGGGCCGGTGAGCGCCACCGCGCTCGCCTCGACCCGGCCGGGAATGCTGGCCCTCCAGCCGCCGAGGTCCTCGTCGACCTCGATCTGGATGGGGCTGAAGTCCATGCCCCGCATCTCGGGTCCGAACATGGTCACCATCTCGGCCGGCCAGCTGCCCGCCTGGCCCCCGAAGATCATCTGCAGGGCCTCGCGCTGCGCGGCGTCGGCCCGCTCGTCGATGAACACCGCCCCGTACGAGTCGGTGTGCTCCGCCCAGACGTTGCCCACGAAGGAGCCGAGCATCAGGACGTTGAGCCCGGCCAGCGGTACCTCGCCGTAGTTGCCCTCACGGATGTGCCAGGCCAGGACCCCGTCGCATTCGCCGTAGGTGGGCAGCTGGGCGAAGGAGCAGGGGCAGGGCACGTTGCACCTGCACGTGTCGAACCAGTCGCCGGCCGCGTGCCATCTCGGGACGGTCGCTGTCGTGTCGGTCATCTCATCGCCTCCACATGGCCCGGCGCCGGGCGGGAGGGCGTGGCCGGCGATGCCCCGCCGGACATCACCACAGGCGCTCGGCGGTGAGGGTCATCACGTCGATTCTCCTCCTGTCGCCGCGGTGGGGGAAGCCGGGGCCGCCGCGCTCAGGGCAGGCCCGTCATCCGGCCCATGTCCCCCATGTCCCCCATCTCCTCCATCGGCGGAGCGTTCTCCAGGCCCGGCAGCAGCCAGTCCTGGAAGGGCGCGAGCCCCGCCAGGACGAGGAAGACGATCCCGATGCCCCAGGCCAGCCAGGGACCCCGCCGCCAGAGCTTCTCCAGGAAGATCACCGCGGCGACGGCCGCCATCGCGGCCACGTTCATGAAACCGAGCGGGATCAGGACGACCATCAGCCCCCAGCAGCAGCCGACGCAGTACAGCCCGTGGTGTGCGCCGACCCGCAGGTCCTTCGCGAACGGCCTGAAGCGCGAGTACCGCAGCAGCTGGAACATCGGATTGCGGCAGTGCCGCAGGCAGACCCGCTTCAGCGGTCCGAACTGGTGCAGCCCCGCGAGGAGGAACGCCCCGGCCCCGATCCAGCGCCCCGCCTGCGGATCGCCGTCCACCAGGCGCCCGGTCGCGGCAAGCGCTCCGTACACGAGGACCCCGAAGGCGGTCCAGGCCAGCAGGTAGCCGCTCAGGAATTCGGCGATGTGCAGGGCGCGGGCCGGGCCCGCCGCACGCCGGCAGATCCCCCGTACCCAGGTGATGGCCACGGGCGCCACCGACGGCAGCATCATCGCCGCCATCATCACCACCCACAGCAGCAGGAACAGCGGGAGCGCCAGCCCCATGGTGCCGGGCTCCATCCCCATGTGCCGGGCCTGCCCGATCGTGAGCGCCCACGCGAGTACGGCGATCAGCGCCATCAGCGTCCAGCCGACCGCCAGCTCACGCCGGGGCAGCAGGACCCCGGGCCGGGTCGGCGCCGGTGCGTCGAGACGGACGTGCGGCATGGTGTGCCTCCCGGCGGCGCTGTTGCCCGCGGACATGTCCAGCTCAGCACAGAACGCGCGGGCCGGCGACGCGGGCGGCAGCCTCCGGGGCGGACTCAGTCGGGGGGTTCCGGTACGGGCTCCTCGGGATTCCCGGGCGGGGGCTCGGCGGGCTTGCCGGGGGCGTCCTCCGGCTGGGGGTCACGGGGGACCGGATCGGGGTCCGACGGGGTCGGCCCGGGACCGTCCGGCTGCGGTCGGCTCGGTTCTGTCACGGCGCTCACCTCTCCGTTTCGTACAGCCCGCGCCTGCCCCGGCGCGAGCCGCTCAAGCACCCGCGGGGACGGGCGCGGCGAACGCGGCGGGTGCCCGGGATGTCCAATGATGTCCCCGTGCGGTCAGGGCGGGTTCCTGGCCCGCCCACCGGTGGGACCGAGGAGGCAGAGGTGTCCGGGACGCAAGAGCGGCGCGTGGTCCTGGTACGGCACGCCAAGGCCGTGCCCAAGGACGGCGTCGACGACTTCGACCGTCCGCTGGCGGACCGGGGGCGCGCCGACGCGACGGCGACGGGGCGCCGGCTCGCCGGGTCCCGGCTCGGGGTCGCCCTCGCGCGGTGTTCGTCCGCGCGGCGCACCCGGCAGACCTGGCAGCTCATGCTGCCGTCGCTGGCGGACCGGCCACCGACCGTGTACGACGACAGGCTCTACAACGCCGGTGCGGAGGAGCTGCTGGCGGCGGTGACCGCGACGGACGACGGCGTGTCCGGCCTGCTGCTGGTGGGCCACAACCCCGGCATCCAGGAACTGGCCACCGCGCTGGCCGCCGAGGGGCTGCCCGACCTCCTGCGGCGGATCGCTGCGGGCCTCCCCACCTGCGCCGTCGCCGTGGTGGACTTCCACGGCAGCTGGACGGACCTCGCGCCCGGCACCGGCCGGCTGACCGCCCTCTGGGCCCCCGGCGACTGACGCCCCGCCTCCGGGATCCGGGGGCGTGAGGAGTGCGAAGGGTCGCGAGGGGTAGGCGCCCGGCATGCTTCCACCCCTCCCGGAGAAGGAGTCGTCATGCCTCGAGGTTCCAGCCCCAAACGTGAACGGCAGTACGAGCACATCAAGGAGAGCGCGGAGCAGCGCGGCGAGAGCCCGAAGCGGGCGAAGGAGATCGCGGCGCGGACCGTGAACAAGGAACGGGCCCGCGCGGGCGAGTCCAAGACGGCGAGCAGGAGCTCGATCGAGGACATGTCCTCCGCCAAGCGCGGCGGGCAGCGCTCCCACAGCGGAGCGCAGGGGCCCACGTACGACCAGCTCTACGCGGAGGCCCAGCGCCGCAACCTGCACGGCCGTTCCTCCATGGACAAGGCCGAGCTCAAGCGCGAGCTCGGCTACTGAACCCGCGCGCCGCCGCAGTGGCGTCCGCGCGCGGCGCACCCCCCTTGACCAGGTTCCCTTCGCGGAACGGCGGGGCGGGCGGATGATGGGAGGGGCCGCCCGGCGGGTGGACGCCGGGCGCTCGGCAAGGAGGACTCGATGGACGTACTGACCATCGGCGTCGAAGAGGAGTACCACCTCGTCGACCGCGTCAGCAGGGCGCCGGTCAACCGGGCGCCGGCGGTGATCCGCGCGCTGGCGGGGGAGCTGGGCGGTCAGGTCCAGGCCGAGTTCTACAACGCCCAGGTGGAGATCTGCACCGAACCCACCGCCGACCGCGAGGACCTGCGCGAGCAGCTGGTGCGCCTGCGGCGCTCCGTGGCGCAGGGGGCGGAAGGGGTCGGCTGCCTGGCGGTGGCCTCGGGCACCGCGGTCATCCCGCCCCAAGAGCCGCTGACGGTGACCGACACCGACCGCTACCACCTGATGGCGCACCGCTTCGCCGAGTGCGTGGGCCCGGACCGCCTGGTCTGCGGCTGTCACGTACACGTCGGCTCGCTCTGCCGGGGGCGGGCCCTGGCACTGGCGAACCACATGCGGCCCTGGCTGCCGGTGCTCCAGTCGATCACCGGGAACTCCCCCTTCGTCTGCGGCCGCGACACCGGCCTCGACAGCGGGCGCTCGGTCGCCTACGCGTGCTGGCCGACCGTCGGACCGCCTCCCCTGGTCGACGAGCCCCAGTACCTCGAGTACGTCGACGGCCTGGTCAGCTCAGGGGTGCTGCTCGACCGCGGGATGGTGTACTGGCACGCCCGCCCCTCCGAGCACGTGCCGACGCTGGAGATCCGGATCGCCGACGTCAACGCCGACCTGGACACCGTCGTCCTGACGGCCGCCCTCGTACGGGGCCTCGCCTCGGCCCTCCTCGTGGAGGTGGACGCGGACGTACCGCCGCCCCGGCCGCCCGAGCGCGCGCTGCGCGCCGCCCACTGGCTGGCCGCGACGCACGGGATCGACGGCCCCGGCCTCGACGTGTGGACCGGCAGGCGGGAGCCCGCCGGGGTGCTCGTCGACCGGCTGCTGGAACGGGCGGCCCCGGGTCTGGAGCCGGCCGGTGACCTCGGCGCGGTGCGGGCCCTGTGGGCCGGGCTGCGCGGCAAGGGCACCGGCGCCCGCCGCCAGCGGGGGGTCTACGCGGCCACGGGCAGCCTGGAGGCCGTCGTCGACAGCCTGGACGCGGCCAGGGCGGGCAGCCCGGTCGTGGCGGTGGAGGCCGCCTGACGGCTCCCGGGGGCGCGGACTACGACGCGCACGGCGTGCGGGTACGACGACGGGGGCGCACCGGCTGGGGGAAGGCCGGTACGCCCCCGTCGGGGGAGTGCGGGGAGGGGTCAGGACCGGCCCGCGGGCTCCAGTTCCTCACCGGCGGTGCCGGCGGTGCCGGGAGCACCGGCCGTACCCGCCGCCCGCGCCGCGATCTGCGGGTTGCGGGCCTTCAGCACGGCCCAGCCGATCGCCAGGCAGACCGCCCAGCCGGCGCCCACGTACAGGGAGACGCGGCTGTCGGGGTCGATGGCGATCAGGACGGTGACCATCAGCAGGAACGCGACGGCGATCCAGCTGCACACGGTGCCGCCCGGAGCCGGGAAGGAGGAGGCGGGCAGCTTGCCCGCTACCACCGCGCGGCGGTAGCGAATGTGGCTGACCAGGATCATCAGCCAGGTCCAGATGCCGGCCGCCGTCGCCACCGAGGTCACGTACCCGAAGGCCTTCTCCGGGACGACGTAGTTCAGGACCACGCCGATGCCCATGAGGGCGGCGGAGAGGGTGATGCCGAGGGCCGGGGTCTTGGTGGAGCTCAGCCTGCCGAGCGCCTTGGGAGCCTCGGAGTTGGCGGCCAGGTCGCGCAGCATGCGGCCGGTGGAGTACATGCCGGAGTTGCAGGACGACAGGGCCGCGGTGAGGACCACGAAGTTGACGATGGCCGCACCGGCCGGGATGCCGATCTTGGCGAAGGCCGCCACGAACGGGCTGACGCCCGGCTGGAACTCGGTCCACTTGACGACCATCAGGATGACGCTGAGCGCGCCGACGTAGAAGACGATGATGCGCCAGGGCAGGGTGTTGATGGCCTTGGGGAGGGTCTTCTCCGGGTTCTCGGACTCGCCGGCGGTGACGCCGACGAGCTCGACGGCCAGGTAGGCGAACATGACGCCCTGGAGGGTCATCAGGCTGGAGCCGACGCCCTTGGGGAAGATGCCGTCGAAGGCCCAGAGGTTGGACACGGCGGCGGTGTCACCGGCCGCGCTGAACCCGAAGGTCACGACGCCGATGCCGATCACGATCATGCCGATCAGGGCGGTGACCTTGACCATCGAGAACCAGAACTCGATCTCGCCGAAGATCTTCACCGAGATGAGGTTGGCGACGAACAGGACCACCAGGAAGACCAGGGCGGTGACCCACTGCGGCACGTCCGGGAACCAGAAGTGCACGTAGATGGCCGCGGCGGTCAGCTCGGCCATGCCGGTGACCACCCACATGAGCCAGTACGTCCAGCCGGTCACGAACCCGAAGAACGGGCCGAGGAACTCGCGGGCGTACTCCGCGAAGGAACCCGAGACGGGGCGGTACAGGAGCAGCTCGCCGAGCGCTCGCATGATGAAGAAGACGATGACGCCGGCGAGGGCGTACATGAGGATGAGGCTGGGCCCGGCCTTGGCGATGTTCGCCCCGGCGCCCAGGAAGAGGCCGACGCCGATGGCGCCGCCGATGGCGATCATCTGGACCTGGCGGCTGCCGAGGCCGCGCTCGTAGCCCTCCTCGGGCGTGGTGCCCTTGGTGGCGTTGTCGTCGCCGTGGTGGTGTTCGACCTGCGTCGAGGTCATGCTCTGGTGCGCCTTTCCGCTCCATGCCGATCCGCCGCCGTGCTCGGCCGCGGACCGGATTCCGATCCCCCGGATGCTGATGGAGTTGCATGCCGGCGGTCTGCCGACTTCAGCGCCCCTGACCGGACGTGGGTGGTCCGGTCAGGCGGTCGAGAAGATGTACCACGGCGTCAGGCCGCGGGCCGTGGTGAACATCACCGGCAAATCGGCCATTCGCCCGTGACCAGGCCCAAAGGCCCTTGCGTGGTGACGTCATCGTTATCCGGATCTGAGCATCCGCTGAGCGAACGCACAATGACATCGAGGCAACGCGTGCCACCCCCGCTGCGGCCCTCGCGCCCGGCGTGCACGCAGAGTGAGGACCATGACCGCCGACCGGGCGACGTGCGGGCGCATACAGCGGCGGCACCCGGGAAGGCGTAGGGAGCGGCTGACGGAAGGTGATGCCGGATGGTGTTCGAAACGGAAGAAGAGCGGTTCACCGTCACGGTGCGGGCGGTGGACGGGACCGTACTGCTCACCCTCGGCGGTGAGCTGGACCACGACACGGCCGCGCCCCTCGAGGCGGCCCTCGACGCGGCGGCCGCGCAGGGCGGCCGGCTGCTGGTGGACATGGCGGGACTGGAGTTCTGCGACTCCACCGGGCTGAACGCCCTGCTGCGCGGCCGGCTCACCCTCCAGGAGGCCGGCGGCACCCTGGAACTGGCCGGGCTGAGCGGGCCGGTCGCGCGGATGTTCCGTATCACCGGTGCGGACGGGATCTTCCCGGTGCACGCCGATGTGGCGCAGGCGCTGGGCACGGTCCCGGGCCGTTGAGTTGAGGAGAGGACGCGAGGACGGTGGAGCTGCACGGGCCGGCGGACCGGAACTGGCTCCTGGTCCTCGACGGGATGACCGACCCCGTCTGGCGCAGCCGTGACTTCACCCGCCGGGCGCTGACCGCCTGGCACTGGCTGCCGGCGGAGGGGCAGGCCGCGCGGGAGGCGGCGGAGGACGTGATGCTGCTGGTGTCGGAGGTGGTGGCCAACGCCTGCCTGCACGGCGGCGGGCCCGGAGCCCTGGTCCTGGACTGGACGGAAGAGCGGCTGCGGATCGAGGTCACGGACGCCAATCCGGCGCCGCCCGCCCCGCCGGCGGACGGGAAGGACCCCGGCCGGCCGGGCGGGCACGGGCTGGTGATCGTGGACCGGCTGGCCCGGGCCTGGGGTTCGCGGCTCGGGGCGAGGGGCAAGTGCGTCTGGCTGGAGGTGCCTTCCCCGGCGCTCAGCGCAGGTCGTCCAGGGCCGTGATGATCTCGGCGGTGGAACTGACCCGGCCGATGCGCGGGAAGATCTTGCCGAAGCTGTGGGCGTGCGAGTCGGCGTCCAGGTCGGCGGTCGCGTCCTCGGCGAAGACCAGGCCGTAGCTGTGCTCCCAGGCGGTACGGGCGGTGGACTCGACGCCGACGCTGGTCGAGATGCCGGCCAGGACGATGCGGTGGATCCCGCGCCGGCGCAGCTGGAGGTCCAGCTCGGTGCCGGTGAAGGCGCCCCAGTGGCGTTTGGTGACGGTGACGTCGCCCAGGGCGGCGAGTTCGGCCGGGATCTCGGAGAAGGCGGCCGGCGGGGCGGTGGCCGGGCCGGGCCGGTCGACGTCGGTGGTGGGCAGGTCGCCGCCGTCGGGCGACCAGGCGACGTTCACGAGGACCACCGGCAGCCTGTGGGCGCGGAAGGCCTCGGCGAGTGCGATGCCGTGGCGCAGGATCTCGTCGCTGGGCCGGGCGGTGGGCAGGGCCAGGATGCCCTGCTGGAGGTCGATCAGCACCAGCGCGGTGCCGGAGTCCAGGGTCAGTGCAGAAGGGGAGGCGGTCATGGGGACGACCGTAGGAAACGGCGGGCGCACTTGCACGCTTGCCCGCTGAACGGCCGGACGTGTCGACCGCCCGGGAGCTCGGGAGTTCCTCCTCCCTTGCCCCGTACGGGAGTTCAGCGGAGCGCCGTTCTTCGCACATCCGTTCACCCCGAATCCGTTCAGAGGTGATGAGATCATCAGAAACGATCTTCTTATGGCTCCGGACGCGACATACTGACGGACGTGACCGAAGACGACACCGTTCTGATCGAGACCGACGGCTGTACGGGGCTGATCACCCTCAACCGTCCCCAGGCCCTCAACGCCCTCACCCATTCCATGGTGCTGCGCATCGGGGAAGCGCTCACGGCCTGGGAGCACGACCCGGCCGTCAGACAGGTCCTCCTCCGCGGAGCGGGGGAGCGCGGCCTGTGCGCGGGCGGGGACATCCGGGCCATCCACGCCGACGCGAAGGCCGGCACCACCGGCTCCCTGGCCTTCTGGCGGGACGAGTACCGGCTCAACGCGCGCATCGCCCGCTACCCCAAGCCGTACGTGGCCCTCATGGACGGGATCGTCATGGGCGGCGGGGTCGGGCTCTCGGCCCACGGCAGCGTCCGCATCGTCACCGACCGCTCCCGCGTGGCCATGCCCGAGACCGGCATCGGCTTCGTCCCCGACGTCGGCGGCACCTACCTGCTCTCACGGGCCCCCGGCGAACTCGGCACCCACCTCGCCCTGACCGGCACCGCCGTCGGAGCCGGGGACGCCCTGCTGTGCGGGCTCGCCGACCACTACCTGCCCGCCGACTGGCTGGACGAGTTCACCCGGGAGCTGACGGCCGCGCCCGTGGCCGAGGTCCTCACCAAGTTCAAGGGCGCCACCGTCCCCGAGGCCGGGCTCGCCGCCGAGCGGGACTGGATCGACCACTGCTACGCCGCCGACACCGTCGAGGAGATCCACTCCCGGCTGCGCGGCTCGGGCCTCGCGGCCGCGCGGGAGGCCTCCGAGCTCCTGCACGCCAAGTCGCCCACCTCGCTCAAGGTCACCCTCGCCGCGCTGCGCCGCGCCCGTGAACTGGACTCGCTGGAGCGGGTGCTGGAGCAGGAGTACCGGGTCTCCAGCGCCGCGCTGTCGATGCCCGACCTGGTGGAGGGGATCCGCGCCCAGGTGATCGACAAGGACCGCCGTCCGCGCTGGTCCCCGGCCGCCCTCGTCCAGGTGCGCGGGACCGCGGTGGACCGCTTCTTCGCCCCGCTCCCCGATGACCTCCAGCTGGCCTTCCCGGAGTCCGGGGCCGGCCGGGGCTGATCCGGGTCACCGGGCGTCCCGAGCCGGCTCCGTCCGGCCCGGGACACCCGGCCTCCCGCGTCAGCTCCGGCCGAGCCGGGCCGCCAGCCCGTCGAGGACCCGCTGGAGTCCGTAGTCGAAGATCTCCTCCCGCATCCGCGCCGGGTCCTGGCCGTGCCGGGCGGAGGCGTGGTCCTTCACCATCGGGTGGTCCTCCAGGGCCGCCTCGGCGGCGGGCAGCAGGGACTCCAGCCACTCGGCCTCGCTCTTCCCGCTGCGGGCGAGGAGGGAGAGGTAGGAGGCCTCGCTGGTCGTGGCGCCGATGACGTACGAGATGACGGCCTTCATCGCGAGGTCCGCCTCGCCCGGCGGGAAACCGGCCGACAGGGCCAGCTTCAGCATCCGCTCCGACATCCGGATCAGGTTCGGGCCCAGGTGCGACAGTCCGACCTGGCCGAGGACCGAGGCCACCCAGGGGTGGCGCAGGACCATGTCGCGCAGGCTGTGCCCGCCCTGCGACAGGGCCTCGCGCCACCCGTCCGGGCCGCCGGCCTCGGGCAGTTGCAGCTCGCCGTAGACCTCGTCCACGACCAGCTCGATCAGCTCGTCCTTGTTGGCCACGTGCCGGTAGAGCGAGGTGGCGGCCGTGCCCATCTCGGTGCCGAGCTTGCGCATGCTCAGTGCTTCGATGCCCTCGGCGTCCAGGAGTCGCACGGCCGCGGCGACGATCTGCTCCTGGCTGAGCGCGGGCTGTTCCTTCTGGCGGCGCGGCCGGGTCCAGACGGAGGGCACGGATGCTGAGGTCTGCTGCTCTGATGAGGACATGCCTCCAGCTTAGCGCCCTGCGGACAGTGTACGCATCCTGCGTACACCCATCCGTGATCCCGCACGGAAAACAGCCCGGGCGTGCCCCGCACTGCCCACCCCTTCCTCTGGGCGGCCCTGTTCCGGCGGCCGGATGCGGAGCCGGAGCCGGCTCAGCGGTAGCCCGTCGTGTCCGCCGGCCGGCCCGGGTCCTGGACCTCCACCATGTACCGCCAGGCGTCGGGCCGGCTCCCGTCGAGGTCCGTGAACCCGTAGACCCCCGCGAGCTGCCCGCTGGACAGGGACTTGCCGTTCCAGCGGGACACCTCCGGGTCGGCCGCCAGCGCCGCGACCGCGCGGCCGACGTACGAGGGGGTCTCGGAGATCGCGAAGTGCGGGACCTTCTCCAGCGCGTCCCGCCAGTTCTCCTCCGTCACCCCGAAGGCCTCGAGCATGATCTCCGAGCGCAGCCACCCCGGCGTCAGCGCCACCGCCGTCGCCCCGCGCGGACCCAGCTCGTGCCCGAGCGCGAACGCCATCCGCAGCACCGACGACTTGGCGAGGTCGTAGAAGAAGGACACCCGGTAGCGGCTCGCGTTGTACTCGGCCGTCCCGTCGGTCATCTCCACCACCAGCCCGCCCGGTTCGCGCAGCAGCAGCGGGATCGCGAAATGGCTGGTGACGGCATGGGTCTCCACCGCGAGCCGCAGCAGCCGCAGGCCCTTGTCCAGGTCGTGCTCCCAGACGGTGCTCTCCCACTCGAAGAGCCGCTCCCCGCCCCAGATGTCGTTCACCAGGACGTCCAGACGGCCCTCCTCGGAGTCGATCCGCCCCACCAGCGCCTCGACCTGCCCGGGCACCAGATGGTCGGCCACCACGGCGACCCCCCGCCCGCCCGCCGCCGTGACCAGCGCCGCCGTCTCCTCGATCGTCTCCGGCCGGTCGTACTCGGAGCGCCGCCCGGTGGTGCTGCGCCCCGACACGTAGACCGTCGCACCGCGCGCCCCCAGCTGGACGGCGACACCCCGGCCCGCGCCCCGCGTCGCACCGGCCACCAGGGCCACCCTGCCTTCGAGATCCCGCTCTGTTCCCGGCATGTCCCGACCCTACGCCGCCCCGCCCCGCCCCGGGCGGCCGGGAGCGGCGGGAGGGGCGACTGGGTACGCGTGTGGCCTAGGGGGTGTCTTGTGGGTCGGGCCGGATCAGGGAGCGGTGCCAGGCGCCGCGAGCCCGGCCTGACCCGCAAGACACCCCCTAGGTGGCCGGATCGGCGTCCTTTCGCCGGAGCGCGGGGCCCGATACCCATGGAACCCGGCCCCCCCAGCCGCCCCAGCCCCCGCACCCGGAAAGGCACGCAGCCGATGAGCACCACCGCGATGACCAGCTTCGACGAGGTCTACGGACTCCCCGACCCGCGCGGCTACTTCACCCGGCTCCAGCCGTACGCCTACCAGACCCCCGCACACGCGCAGCCGGTGTTCCGCGCCCTGGCCGGCGAACTCCCCGCCGGGCGGCGCACGGTCCTCGACGTGTGCTGCTCGTACGGGATCAACGCGGCCCTCCTCAACCACGAGCTCACCCTGGACGATCTCTACGCCCACTACACCTCCGAGGCGGCGGCCCGTCTGAGCACCGCCGAACTCATCGACCGCGACCGCGAGTTCTACGCCGAGCGGCGCCGCCCCGACGCCGTCCCCGTCATCGGCCTCGACGTCTCGGGCCCCGCCGTCTCCTACGCCCTGGCCGTCGGACTGCTCGAGGAGGGCTACGCGCAGGACCTGGAGGCGTCCGAACCGGAGGAGGGCCTGCGCCGCTCCGCCCCCGGCGTCGGCCTGATCACCGTCACCGGAGGCACCAGCTTCCTCACCGGGCGCACCTTCGCCCGGCTGCTCACCGCCGTCGGCCGGCCGGTGCCGGTGGCCGCCTTCGTCCTGCGCACCCACGACTACCGGGATATCGCCCGCTGCCTGGAGTCGTACGGGCTCCGGGTCGAGCGGGCCGGGTCCACCAGCCCGCAGCGGCGCTTCACCGACCCCGAGGAGCAGCGGCTCGCGACGGCCGCCGTCACCGCGCTCGGTGAGGACCCGGCCGGCAAGGAGGCGGCGGGCTGGTTCCACACCCGGCTGCACCTGGCCCGGCCCCGTCCCGGCGCCCAGCCCCTTCCCGAGGCCCGGTCCTGAGGCCGGCCGGGCGGTAGGAGCCGTCACGAAGGGGCGGCGGGCGCGGCGAGCTCCGTACTCAGCCAGCCCAGGGCGTCCGGGTACATCCCGCTCCAGGTCTGGAAGTTGTGGCCCCCGGACGGCCGGACGAGGGTCTTCACCCGGACCCCGGTGCCCCGCGCCGCCCGGGCGAAGGCCGCCAGCTGCTGCGGCGGGCTGTCCTTGTCCTGCGCGGAGGTGGCCAGGAACAGCCCGACGTCCGCCCCCTTCGCGTGCCCGAGCAGCCACACCGGGCTGTTGCGCTCCCGCAGCCCGGCGTCGGCCAGCACCTCCGGGTCCCCGGTCAGCGGGTCCGGGTCCAGGGCCGCGCCCGCGCGGAACACCTCCGGGTACTGGAGCGGCAGCTTCACCGCGCAGAAGGCCCCCGTCGAGACGCCCATCAGCCCCCACCCCTTCGGCTCGGGCAGGGTGCGGAAGTTCTTCGCGACCAGCTCGGGGACGTCCCGCGCGAGCCAGGTCGCGACCTTGCGCCGCGGGGTGTCGCTGCAGTCCGTGTTCACCCCGCCGGGGTAGATCTCCGGCACCACCAGGATGAACGGGTGCGCCGCGCCGAGCTGCACCAGCTGCTCCAGGGAGTCCGGCATGGAGCCCAGGTCGAACCAGGAGCCCGGCGAGCCCGGATACCCGTGGAGCAGCGTCAGCACCGGGAAGCGGGTCTTCTGCGCGCCCGGGGCGTCGTACTCCGGCGGGGTCCACACGATCACCTGCCCGGCGAGCTTGGAGTGGCTGCCCCGGAAGTAGGTGCTCCGGGTGCCGTTCGCGCCCTGGGTGAACTTGGCCCGGCCCACCGGCGGCCCGGTCATCGCGGAGGAGCCGCGGCCGTCGCCGGTGCCCAGCAGGTCGTCCCAGGAGGCGTACAGCCCGTAGCTGCCGTTGATCCAGGCGGCCACCACGCAGATGGCCGTCAGCTGGCACAGCCCGAGCATCAGCACCCTGACCCCCCACCGCACCGCACCCGGCCCCGGCAGGCGGTTCCACAGCAGCAGCGCGAGGAGCATGGCGAGCGCGGTGGCCGCGATCAGTGTGACGAGGAACGAGGTGCTGGTCAGCTCCACGGCGCCGGCTCCTGACGTACGGATGTCGTGATCGTCCCTCAATGTAGGGCTCTGTACCGCCTACGCACGGACGCGCACCGTGACGGAGTGCCATCCGGTCGCCCCGTCGGGCAGGGTGCCCGTGCGCCGCTCCGGCTGCACCTCGCCCCGGCCGTCGGTGGCGCGGACCTCCAGGGTGTGCTGCCCGGGCGTCGCCTCCCACGGCCACACCCACTGCCGCCACGTGTCCACGCCGTCCGCGTCCCCGAGCCGGGCCTCCCGCCACGGGCCGCCGTCGACCCGTACCTCCACCCGGGCGATCCCGCGGTGCTGCGCCCACGCCACCCCCGCCACCGCCACCCGGCCCGCCGCTTGCTGCGCGAAGGAGCGCGGGGTGTCGATCCGCGACTGGGTCTTGACCGGGGCCTGCTGCGCCCACGACCGGCGCACCCAGTACGCGTCGTACGCCTCGAAGGTGGTCAGCCGCAGCTCGCGCAGCCACTTGCAGGCGGAGACGTACCCGTACAGGCCCGGTACGACCATCCGTACGGGGAAACCGTGCGTGAAGGGGAGCGGCTCCCCGTTCATCCCGACGGCCAGAAGTGCCGCGCGGCCGTCCATGACCGCCTCGACGGGGGTGCCGATCGTCATCCCGTCCACCGAGCGGGCCACCAGCTGGTCGGCCGGCCCGCCCTGGGACGGCGGCCGTACGCCCGCCTCGCGCAGCAGGTCCGCGAGGCGTACGCCGAGCCAGCGGGCGTTGCCCACGTAGGGGCCGCCGACCTCGTTGGAGACGCAGCACAGGGTGATGTCGTGCTCGGTCAGCGGCCGGGCGAGCAGCTCGGGCAGGGTCAGGGTCAGGGGCCGGGTGACCCCGTCCCCGTGGATGCTCAGCCGCCAGGTGCCCGCGTCCACCCGGGGGACGACCAGGGCGGTGTCCACGCGGTAGAAGTCCCGGTTCGGGGTGAGGAACGGCCCCAGGCCCGGCACCCGCAGCGCGGCCCCCGCGGGTACCGGCGGCGCGGGGACGGCGGGGGACGGCAGGACCAGGTCCGCCCGGGAGGCGGTGGCCCCCGCCGCGCCGTGGGCGCCGAGGCGCCGGCCCGCGTATCCGGCGGCGGCCGAGGCGGCCACGGTGGCCGCCAGCAGCCGGCCGAAGGCGCGCCGGTCCAGGGGCCAGGTGCCGCCCGCCCGGCCGCCCGCCGGGCGGGGCCGGCGCAGGGCGGAGGCCAGCAGGTACAGCACTCCGGCCGCCACCACCCCGCCCGCCAGCGAGGGCAGCGCGTCCTTCCAGCCCGCCCCCGGCCGGCTGAGCGCGGCCACCGCGCCGAGCACCCCCACCGCGGCGGCGAGGGCGCAGCCCGCGCGGGGGCGGCGTACCGCGAGGATCCCGGCCCCGGCGGCGAGCACGGCCAGCAGGGCCACCGTCCCGAGGGTCAGCACCAGCTTGTCGGCGGTGCCGAAGGCGCGGATGGCCCACTCCTTGACGGCCGCCGGAGTACGGTCCACCACCGCCCCGCCGACCGCCGTGAGCGGGGCCGCCTCGGGGCGTACGAGCGCCGCCGCCAGTTCCGCGACGGCCAGTCCGGCGAACGCCGCGGCCATCCCGCCGACGGCGGCCGCCCAGGCCGGGCGCCGCCTGCGCGCCGGCTGCGGCCGCGCACGGGTCATTCGGAGCCACCTCCGCCCGGATCCTCCGGGAACCTACCGCTTCGTCCTGTCACGGTAGCGCCGATGCCCGCTCACTCACGTGCCGCTCCCGCGGGATCCGCCGGCACCGCCTCGCATCCGCAGGCCCCGGCGGTGGCGCGGGCATCGGGCGTGGGGCCGGCCGGGCGGCGCTTGCGCAGCTCGACCACGCCGTCGGTGATGCCGACGGCCGGCGCGGGGGTCTGGGTCCGCTCCTGCGCGGTCTCGGACATGTCGGGTGCGCTCCTGTCGCCTCGTGGCCCCGTGGGCGTCGGAAAGGGGCGGCCGCAGGATCGTTCCGGCGGCCGCCCCTCTGATCGTCGGGGAGCCAGTGAACCCAGCACCCCCGCCGGGCGGGTGCCGCTCGGCGGGGATTCCCCCGGAAGGGTGATGGCGCGGGCCCGGCCGTGCCGGGTGGTGTGCGCGCCCGCAGCCGGGGGCCGGGCGTCGGGGCGTCAGACCGGCAGGGACCAGGCCTGGTCGGCCTGGTGGTCGCCGCAGGCCGCCAGCCGCAGCCGCTCGGCCGGGGCGTCGGGGGTCGCGGGCGCCGCCGGGGCCGTCAGGCACTGCCCGCTCGTCTCCTCGACCAGGGCCCCGTCGCGCCGGTGGCTCCAGCTCTGCCCCGCCTGCCGGCCCGGCGCACAGTCGGCCAGCTCCACCAGGCCGCCCCCGCCCGCCGTGAGGCATTCGCCGGCCAGCCGCAGCCGCCCGCCGCTGCCCAGGGTCCAGCGCTGGTCGGCCCCGGCGGTGCAGGTCCCCAGCACCACCGCGCCGGCCCCGCTGGTGCTGGCCCCGTCGGCGCACTTCGCCCCGAGCCCGTTGATCTGCCCGGTGGGCACGGCCTCGGCGCAGCCGCGCGGGGTGAGCCGCCACACCATCGTGTCGTGCGCGCCCAGCCGCCCGGTCAGCGCGTCCACGACCTGGCCGCGCGCCCCGCTCCACAGGTTCTCGGCGTCCACCACGCAGGCGGCGGGCAGTCCGACGTCGGCCAGTGGTACGGAGACGTCCCGGGCGCTGCCCGAGCGGTTGAGCACGGCCACGGCGCGGTCCCCGTTCGCCAGCGGCCGGGCCAGCACCTCGAAGGTCGCATTGGAGGAGACCACGGCGCCCTGCCGGCCCAGCGGGTCCTGGTCCAGCTCGATCAGGCGGGTGTTGCCGAGCGCCGCGAGCCCGCCCGGGGTGAGCGCGGACACCTCGGAGGACAGGATGAAGGGGGCCGCCATCATCGCCCACAGCCCGACCTGGCTGCGGCTCTCCGCGTCCGTCAGCCCGGGGGCGCCCGCGATCAGGAAGTCGGGGTCGTTCCAGTTGCCGGGGCCCGCGTACCGGCCGAGCCAGCGGTTGTAGCCGTAGTTGCCCAGCACCGAGCTCCAGCGGGAGGTGGCCGGGGCGCTCGGGGCGTACACCTTGATGTCCCGGCCCTCGCGCCACAACTGCCCGGTCTCGCCGACCCAGTCGAGGACCTTGTGCCAGTCGGCGCCGCCCCACTCGCCCTGCTGGAAGTAGGCGGGCGCGGAGGCCGAGAGCACCATCGGCCGCCCGCTGTCGCGCAGCGCCCGGGCGACGGAGTTGTAGGCGTCCCGGTAGGCCTGCTCCTTCGTCTTCCCGGGCGGCACCCACAGGTTGCAGCCGTCCATCTTGACGTAGTCCACCTTCCACGACGCGAACAGCCGTGCGTCGCGGGCGTAGTGGTCCGGGCCGCCGCCCTCGGGGGCGCCGCTGCCGGGGTAGCGCTCGCAGGTGAGGGAGCCGGCGTCCTCGTAGATGCCGAACTTCAGCCCCTTGGCGTGCAGGTACTCGCCGAGCCAGGCCATGCCGTGCGGGAACTTCTGCGTGTCGGTGACCAGGTTCCCCTGCGCGTCGCGCTCCTTGAGCATCCAGCAGTCGTCCACCGTCACCGTGTCGTAGCCCTTGGCGGCGAGACCGCTGGAGACGAGGGCGTCGGCGTTGGCGACCACCGTGGCCTCGTCGATGCGGCACATGTAGTGCGCCCAGTTGTTCCACCCCATGGGCGGGGTGAGCGCGAGCGGGGTGTCCCAGGTCGCTGTCGGGTCGGCCGCCGCGGGGGCGGGGGCGAGCGCGAGGGCGAGCAGGGCGGCCGCGGTCAGACAGGGGAGCGAAGCGCGCAGGCGAGGCGGCACGGGGTCTCCTTGACGTGGGGGAGTACCGACGGGCATTCGTGCCTCAGTGCAGCGGTGCGACTACCGGCTGTCAACATAAGTCGATGGTTATGGCTCAATGACCAGCAATATGGCCGCAGTCGGTGTCACACGTCGGTGTCACACACCGGTGTCACGTCCGTGGCGCGGCACGGGAAGATCCGGCGTATGTTACGGCGGCTGATACGCTGTATCTCATGCCGAGAAGATCAGCCGCCCTGGATCGCGCGACCCCCGGAGCGATCGCCGTCGCCGCCCTGCGCATCCTGGACGAGGAAGGGCCCGGCGCCCTCAGCTTCCGCGCCCTCGCCGAACGCCTCGAGGTCTCCCACGCCACCGTCCAGCGCCGCTGCACCGACCTGGCCGGCCTGCTGGACCTGTGCACCGAGCACCTCGCCGCCCGGCTGCCCGAGATCCCCGCCGGAACCGACTGGGCCGAGGCAGCCGAGCTGCGGTTCGGCGCCCTCTACCGGCTGCTCACCGCCCACCCCGGACTGCTCGTCCTGCGCGGCGGGCGGCCCTGGCTCGGCCGGCAGCTGCTCGCCCGCCTCGTGGAGCCCGCCCTCGCCGACAGCATCGCCGCCGGGATGAGCGCGGCCGAGGCCATGACCGCCTACCGGCGGATGTACCTGCTCACCCTGGGCAGCGCCGCCTTCGTCGACCACCGCGACCCCGCAGGGGCCACCGCGGCCTCCCGGGCCGCCCTCGCCGCCCTGGACCCCGCCGAGTTCCCCGTCCTCGCGGGCGCCGTGGCCGACGTACTGCCCCCGCTGACCGACCACGAGGTGTACTACGGCGCCCTGCGCCAGCTCATCGAGGCCGCCCGGCCCGCCGCCTGACCCCACGAAAGGCAGTCCGCCCATGGAACAGCAGCTCGACTACGCCGCCGTCCGCGCCGCCGCGGCCCGTACCGCCGGGGCCGTCCGCCCCGCCGCCGTGGTACCCGCCTCCGAAGGCGTCTGGTACGCCCTGGAGTACCTCCAGCACACCGGCTCCTTCAAGGCCCGCGGCGCGCACAACTTCCTCGCCGCCCACCGTGAGACCGGCAGCCTCCCGGCCGCCGGCGTCACCATCGCCTCCGGCGGCAACGCCGGCCTCGCCTGCGCCTGGGCGGCCCGCGCGCAGGGCGTCCCCGCCACCGTGTTCCTCCCCGCCAACGCCCCGCGCGTCAAGGTGGAGCGGCTGCGCGGCTACGGGGCCGACGTACGGCTCGTCGGCGACCGGTACGCCGAAGCGCTCGCCGCCTGCCGGGAGTTCGCCGCGGACAGCGGGGCGCTGAGCAGCCACGCCTACGACCACCCGCTCATCGCCGCGGGCGCCGGGACCCTGCTCGACGAGGTCCGGGCCGCCCTGCCCGGCCTGGACACCGTGGTCGTCGCGGTCGGCGGCGGCGGGCTGTTCGCGGGCGTCGCCACCGCCGCCCGCGAACACGGCGTACGGGTGGTCGCCGCCGAGCCCGAGCACTGCCGGGCCCTGAACGCCGCCCTCGAGGCGGGCCGCCCCGTCGACGTCCCGGTGTCCTCCGTCGCCGCCGACTCCCTCGGCGCCACCCGGGTCTCCGCCGACGCGCTGGCCGCCGCCCGGCAGGGGAACGCCGTATCGGTACTCGTCCCGGACGAGGCCATCACCGCAGCCCGGCGCGCGCTCTGGGAGGAGCACCGGATCGTGGTCGAAGCGGGGGCCGCCACCGCCCTGGCCGCCCTGCGCACCGCCCCGCGGCCGCCGGGGGAGCGGGTCGCCGTCGTCCTGTGCGGGGCGAACACCGACCCCGGGGACCTCTGAGGCACCGCCCGCGAACGACGTTCGTTGCGGCGGCCCAAGACTTTCGAGGACGGCCCGCCCGCCCCACCGCCTGAGAGGCTCCGACTGTCAGCAGGAAGAGCACAGCAACATCAAGGGCACGGAGGAACGGGGCCATGGCTCAGCGCAAGGGTTGTCTCATCGGGTGTGGAATCGCGCTGGTGCTGGGAGTGGGGCTCCTCGTGGCGCTGTTCTTCGGGGCGGCCAAGGTGCTCGACATAGCCGACAAGACCCTGGTCGACCCGAAGGTCTACGAGGCGGTGAGCGTCGGCGACGCCGAGAGCGAGGTCCGCGCGAAGCTGCCCTCCGGCGACACCTTCGTCAAGGACGCCCTCAAGGACGGCGGCCCGGCCGAGCCCGCCGGGAGCGTGTGCGCCTGGTACCTCTCCAGCGCCGACACCCAGGCCGAGGACGTCCTCCGCTTCTGCTTCAAGGACGGCAAGCTCGCGGAGAAGGCCCAGTACCGCATGAAGTAGCGTGCGCCACCCCCTGCGTACGGGGCCTTCCCCCGCGCTCCTACCGCGCCCGGCCGTCCAGCCGGGCGGCCGAGCGGGACAGCCCGTCGGCGGCCGTGGCGCAGCGCAGCGCCAGCTCGTCGACGCGCGCCCGGAAGGCGTCGGCCTGCGGGCCCTTCCAGTTCAGGCCGTCACAGGCGCTGCGGAGCCGGTCCGCCCGCTCGCGCAGGGCGGCGGCGTGGCTGCGCAGGCCGTCGGCGGGGTGCCCGGTCACGACCGCTCCTTCCAGGGGGCGAAGGCGTTGGTCACTCCGGCCAGCGCCGGGGCCAGCTCGGGGTGGTGCCGCAGCAGCACCGTGACCATCGAGTTCCGGTCGATCCAGCGCATCCCCTCGGCCGTGTACACCTCCGGCCGGTAGTCGGTGGTGAAGAACCGGTCGCTCTTGAGACGGCGGGTGGCCATCAGCGCGAAGATCCGGAAGAGGGTGTCGCTGAACCCGAAGCCCGCCGGCCGCGGCTCGGCCAGGTTCCCGACCAGGGTGTCGACCCGTTCGAGCCGGCCGTCGTAGAGCTCCCGCAGCAGCGGGGTGTCGCCCGGGTGGCCCCCGGTCAGCTGCTCGAAGGAGGTGACCGGGCGCTTGCGCAGCATCTGCCGGTAGGCGTTGTAGCGCGGGATGCCCCGCTCGCGGTCGCGCAGGATGTCCACGGTCCCGAGGTCGATGTGCTCGCCGGACAGCCGCTTCAGGTTGCGCAGCGCGTCCGGGTGGTTGTGCAGGACCAGGGCGCCCGGGTTCGAGACCCCGAAGGTGTAGAACAGGTCGCTCATCCCGTAGGCGTCGATCGCGGTGCGCGTGGTCGCGCCCTGCATGTCGTCGAAGCCGATGATCTCGCGCCGCGCCCCGCGACGGTGGTCGCGGACGGTGATCTCGTCCGGGATCAGCGGGTGCAGCCGGTACGCCGACACGAACTCCTCCGTCATGGAGAAGGGCGCGGCGTGGTGGTCGGTGGCGGAGCCCCGGGAGCCGCTGAGGACCTCGCCGCCGATCCGGCCGAAGGTCTTGGTGACCCAGCGGGGCAGCAGCCCGTCCCAGTTGGCCCGCATCGCGTGGTGCACCACCGGGTGGTCGAGGATGCCCGGGGTCCACTCCACGGTGTGGATCTTCGCCATCAGGGCGGTGTTGATCAGCCGCGCGGTGTGGAAGAGCCGCTCGTCGTCCCAGGTGGGGTGGTGCGAGCGGACCAGGTCGCAGATGGCGTTGTGCTCCTTGGCGAAGAGCGTGTGCAGCAGCGACAGGCCGGTCCAGTAGTCGCTGTTCATGCCCGTCGCGTCGAGGCAGGCCATGTCGGGCCGCGGATCGGTGGGCAGCCGGCCGCCGTCGAGGATCAGGTGCCCGTGCTCCCCGGTGCGCAGCGAGCGGCAGCGGGCCTCGTCGGAGCCGTAGATCTGCGAGCCGTCCCACCAGTGGGTGACGGTGTTCTCGTACGTCGGCGGGACGTCGGGGGTGGTGTGGGCGACCGGGTCGGGGCGGGTGCGGTTGACCCGCATCGGGCAGGTGCCGCCCTGCTCCGCCCAGTCGTCGTCGGCGGCGAGCGGGACGGTGAAGGGCTCGGCCTCCTCGTTGTCCCCGTGGTTGGCCCAGCCGTGGTTCTGGAACTGGATCCACGCGGCGGCCAGCAGGTTCAGGGTGGGCGCGGGGGTGAACCCGCGCCGGGCCAGGAGCTCCCGGCTGACCTCGCGGGGACTGGGAGCCATCAGCTCCTCGTCCTTGTCCGGATAGGCCATGTGCAGCGGGGAGTTGCGGTCCAGACGGGTGCCCACCCGGCCCATGTCCTCGTCGTACGGGTCGTAGCCCGAGCCGTCGTACGAGCGGTACGGCGCGAGGCGCGGCGTGGGGCGCCGCTTGCGTTCGCCCCCCGCGCCGAAGGTGTCGTGCAGGTTGTGGCGGCGCAGGTCCTCGCGGATGACGGCCAGGTTCATCAGGCCGATCGGGCCCGGCAGTTCGTACCACTCGCGGGTGCGGTTGATCCGGGCGAAGGCCGCCGACTCCAGCCGCTCCAGCAGGCCGGGCGGGCCGTACGGCTCCGGCGGCGCGGGCGGCGTCGACTGCCGGTGGCCCGCCTGGGCCGGCAGCTCCGGGCCGGCTGCCGTATCCGTCGGCGGGGTGTGGGAGGAGGTGTCGGTCATACGGGGTCCTCAGCGGTCGTGGAGGGAGAAGAGGTGCGTGCCGGTGACCCGGCCGCGGAAGGCGGCGAGTTCGGAGTCGACGTGCGAGCGCGCGTGGGGGACATCGTGTTCGAGGTTGTGCGCGTACCGCTCGGCGGCATGGCAGAGCGGGAAGGCCTGGGTGTCGTCCGTCCAGCTGAACTCGGTGAACTCGGGCGGCAGTTCGTACGGAGAGACCGCGGAGCGGCCCTCCAGGCTGGGCACGATGTCGTGCTCGTTGACGAGGGACAGCACCCGGGTGCGCGGATCGGCGGCCCGTTTCTGGTCGATGGGCGAACCGATCGCGACCACGTGCGTCACCGTGTACAGCGCGTTGAAGTCCCGGCTCGCCGCCAGGTTCATCGCGGTGATCCCGCCCTGGCTGTGGCCGACCAGCGCGATCTGCGAACCGGAGGGGACGAGCCGGCGCAGGGCCCTGACCACCGCGCGGGTGTACGTGGTGTCGATGGAGCCCAGCGCGTCGATGCCGCCGAGGAGGTCCTGCGGGCTCTCCTGGTTGAAGGTGGGTCCCATGCCGGCCAGTTGGACGACGTAGCGGCGGACCCCGTCCGGTCCGGCGACCTGCTGTACGAGGAGCAGGCCGCGCGTGCCGATCCGGTCGATGTTGCGGACGTAGCCGACGATGGTGCCCGAGGTGTCGATGCTGCCCAGCAGCCCGGGTGAGGGGCTGTGCGGTTCGGCGCGGCCGCGGCCCCGGTTGAGGAAGGCCCAGACCGTGGTGCTGACCCCGGCGAAGTAGTCCGAGGTCAGGGGCCGGCCGGTGGCGATCTGCCAGCCCGCGGTGTCGTTGAAGGGGTTCTCGTCGGTCAGCGCGTTCCAGGCCATGATGTCGGTGAAGGAAGGCGCCAGCAGGGCGAGGGCGTACTCCGCGCCCTTCTCGGTCAGCAGCCCCCTGAACACCCGTACCGCCTCGGCCTGGCGGTCCTCGTCGATGGCGCGCAGCACCCGCGAGGTGGTCGGGTTGTCCAGCAGCTCCGGGTGGCGCACGGCGGCCGCCCGGATCCGCGCCTTGAGGCCGGTGACGGCGAGGCTGACCGCCAGGCTCTCCCGGCTGGTGAGCACCCCGGCCAGCCAGAGGGCGCCGGCGAGCGGGGTGTTCCCCTGCGGCGCCCAGCCCAGACCCCTGGGATCCGTCAGGGTCCGCAGGAGGTCGCGCTGGGCGGCGCGGGCCCGGCGCGGGCCGGCCGCCACCAGGGGCAGGCGGGGGCCGAGGGCGATCCGGGAGGCGTAGCGCGCGGCGTCGCGCACCGCGTCGGCGGCTTCGGCCAGCTCGCGGCAGACGTGGTGCAGGGAGGCGACGTCCGGTTGGGTGACGGACGCGTCGGTTTCGGACACGGTGCTTCCCCCTTACAGCCGGCCGAGGCGCAGCCGGATGGCGGCCGTGTCGAGGATCCCCGGCAGCGGACGCCCCGGGTCGAGCACCGGACGGGCCCCGGTGAGGCGGTGGCCGCGCAGCACCTCGGCGCAGACCAGAGAGGTGAGCAGCAGGGCGACGTACTCGCCGGGGCAGCGGGCGCCGCCGTGGCTGAACGGGGCCACGCGGGTGTCCGCGTGCACGCCCGGGGTCAGCCAGCGGCCCGGAGCGAAGAGGTGCCCGCCGTCGACCTGTGCGGGGTCGCGCTGGTGGAAGCCCATCGGCACCAGGACGTTGGTGCCGGCCGGGTAGCGCACCCCGCGCCACTCGGTCTCGGTACGGGTGACCCGTACGAGGTCGGGGACGATCGGGTACAGCCGCACCGACTCCTCCAGGCAGGCCCGCAGCCGCGGCAGCCCGGGGACGCCCTCGGCCGCCTCGGCGTGCGCGGCCTCCTGCTCGGCCGGGTGGTGCGCGAGCAGCAGCAGGGTGCGGGCGACGACGGGCGCGGCGAGGTCGATGCCCAGCAGCCAGTGGTGGGTCTGGCCCAGCGGGTCGGTGCCCTCCGGGGCGGGCTCGCTCAGCGCGCGGGCGGCCAGGGTGTGCGCGGGCGCGTCGGCCGCGTACCGCGTGATCCGGGCCTCGATCTTCGAGTAGAGCGCCTTGGCGGCCTCCGGCTTGCTGCGGCCCATCCAGTTGGCCTGGCCGCGCAGGGTGGCGAGCCAGTCGGACAGCTCCTGGTCGTCGGACGCCTGGTCGCCGAGGACCACCCGCCGGGAGATGCGGGTCAGGGTCTTCCACAGCAGCGGGAAGTCGACGACCGTGCGGTCGGTGAGCCTCCTGCACTCCTCCTCGACGACGGTCCGGAACTCCCCGCAGGAGGGGTGTACCGGCTGGTCGGCGGCGAGCGCGCGGTCGTTGACCCGGCGCCGGTCCTCACGCACCTGGCCGTGCGAGCAGATCACCCCGGTGGGTTCGAAGACGGACAGGCTGTCGTACTTGTCGTCCGCGTCCATGGAGAGGTCCGAGACCGGCTCCTCGAAGAAGCGCCGGATGTCGGCCTGGTCGAACAGGACGAGCATCTCGCCGGAGAGCGCGCGCACCATCACGGGCGCGCCGCCGTGCCGGGCCTTCATCGCCCGCAGGGTGGCGTTCGACCAGGCGGGCTGGTTCACGCGGGAGTACAGCGCCATGACCGGGAACCGGGGGTTGGCGACGCCGCGTACGAAGACGGGCAGGGTGTGGGTGGCGACGAAGCGGACGGTCTCCGCCAGGCCGGCCCGGACGGGGGGCAGTACGGGCGTCTCGTCCCGGGTGGTGCCCGGGGCCTCGATGGACTGGGTCATGCCGTGACCACCTTGCCGGGGTTGAGCAGGTTCTTGGGGTCGAACAGCCGCTTGAGGCCGCGCTGGAGCTCCAGGGAGACGGGGCCCAGCTCGCGCTCCAGCCACTCCCGCTTGAGGGTGCCGATGCCGTGCTCGCCGGTGGTCGTACCGCCCAGTTCGAGGCCGGCGGCCATGATGGCGTCGTACGCCTCCTGGGCGCGGCGGAACTCGTCCGCGTCGGACTCGTCGAAGACGACCGTGGGGTGCAGGTTGCCGTCACCGGCGTGGCCGAGGGTGAAGATCTTCAGCCCGTAGCGCTCGGCGATCACCTCGATCTGGCCGATCAGCTCGGGGAGCGCGGTACGGGGCACCGCGACGTCCTCGATGAAGGCGGTGAGCCCGCCGCCCCGGGAGGCCATGTAACGGCCGATGGCCGGGCTGACCAGGCGGCGCGCCTCGATGATCTCGTACGCCTCCTTGCTGGTGGCCGAGGTGGCCACCTCGTGGGCGCCCGCCTTCCTGCAGAGGACCGCCATGGCGGCAAGGTCCGGCGCGGGGTCGGCGGAGTCGCTCTCGACGATCAGGGTGGCGGCGCTGCCGGGACGCAGCAGCGGGTGGCCGAGTTCCACGATGGCCTCGGTGGTGGCCCGGTCGAGGAGTTCGAGCGCGGACGGGGTGTGGCCGGCGGCGGTGATCGCGGCGACGGCGTCCCCGGCGGCGGTCAGGCTGGGGAATTGGGCGAGCAGGGAGAGCGCCGGGGGCCGGGCGGGCCGCAGTGCGAGGGTGGCGCCGACGACCACCGCCAGGGTGCCCTCCGAGCCGACGATCAGGCGCGTCAGGTCGTATCCGGCGACGCCCTTGGCGGTGTCCCGGCCGGTGCGCATCCGCCGCCCGTCGGGCAGGACGAGGTCCAGCCCGAGGACGTAGTCGGCGGTGACCCCGTACTTCACGCAGCAGATGCCGCCCGCGCCGGTGGCGATGTTCCCGCCGATGGTGCAGCGCTCCCAGGAGGCCGGGTCCGGCGGGTACGTCAGCCCGTGCTCGGCCACGGCCTGTGCGAGGCGGCGGGTGGTGACCCCGGGCTGGCAGCGCACCAGGCGGTTGGCGGGGTCGATGGACAGGATCTCGTCCATCGCGGCGGTGGACAGCACCACGCAGCCGTCGATGGCGTTGGCGGCGCCGGCCAGGCCCGTGCGGGCGCCCTGCGGGACGACGGGGACGCCCAGTTCGTAGGCGGTCCGCATGATGTGCTCGACCTGTTCGGCCGTGCGCGGGACGGCGACCACGGCCGGGGTTCCGCACTCGGAGAAGGGAGCGGAGTCCCGGGAGTGCGCGGCGAGTTCCGCCGGGTCGGTGAGCAGGGCTTCCGGGGGGAGCGCGGAGCGGAGCCTGCTGAGCAGGAGGGGGGTGTCGGTGGTGGGGGACATGCCGGCCTTCCGAGGCGGTGCGGTGGAACGGGGCGCGGTGGAACGGGGGTGTGGCGGAGCGGAGTCGGGGGCTACAGGGTGGGGAGCTCGGTGGTGACCGGTACGTCGATGAGCACCGGGCCGTCCTGCTGGAGGGCCGACTCCCGCACCAGCTTGGCCAGTTCGCCGAAGCCGGTCGCCAGGTGGGCGCGTACCCCGTAGCCGGTGGCGATGGCCGCGATGTCCAGGCCGGGGATGTCGAGCCCGGGGGCGCCCTGGGCCTGCTCCACCTGGGCGAACCACTGGAGGATCGCGTAGCGCTGGTTGCTCAGCACGACGAAGGTGACGGGGACCTTGTAGGCGGCCGCGGTCCACAGCGCCTGCACGGCGTAGTGGGTGGAGCCGTCGCCGATGACGCAGACCACGGGCCGGTCCGGGGCCCCGAGCTGGGCGCCCACGGCCGCGGCGAGGCCGAAGCCGAGACCGCCGCCCGCCGTGAAGAGGAAGGAGCCCGGGGTGCTGATCCGGGTGGCGTCGTGGAACTGGCCCAGGTTGGACGGGGATTCGTTGACCCACAGGGTGTTCGCGGGGGCGCCCTGCGCGATGGCCGTCATCGCGGCGAGCGGGGTGAGCACCCCGTCGACCTCCTCGAAGGACTCGGCCCGCTCGATCCGCCCGGCCCGGGGCGAGCCCTCGCGTGGGGGCAGCTCCGCGAGCAGGGCCCGTACGGTCAGGGCGAGGTCGGCGACCAGCGCGTCCCCGACGGGGGCGCGGGCCGCCTCCTCCGCGTCCCGGGTCAGCTGCACCAGCTCGGCGCCCTCGGGCAGGTAGGCGCCGGGGACGTAGGGGTAGTAGCAGAACACCGGGGCGCCGATCACCAGGACCAGGTCGTGGCCCTCGAGGCAGCGGGTCAGCGGCGCGATGGCCGGGGGCAGCATGCCGCGGTACTGCGGGTGGGACTTGGGGAAGGCGATCCGGCCCTCGGTGGGCGCCGACCAGACGGGCAGGCCGGTGCGCTCGGCCAGTTCCACGACGGCGTCCCAGGCTCCGGCGGCGTCCACGTCGTTGCCGGCGACGAGGACGGCGCTGCGGGCGCCGGCCAGGCGCGCGGCGAGCTGCCGGACCACCTCGGCGGAGGGGGCGGCGGCGTGCGTGACGGTGCGGGCCGCGGTCCGTTGGGCGGCCCGGTCCTCGGTCTCGTCGAGCACCACGTCGAAGTCGTCCATGGGCAGCGAGAGGAACACCGGGCCCTGCGGCGGGGTTTCGGCGATCTGCGCGGCGCGGGCGAGGGCGGGTGCGACGTCCGCCGCGCGCGGGGGCTCGTACGCCCACTTCACGGCGGGCTGGGGCAGGAGGGTGGACTGGGGGTTGGTCAGCAGGGCCTCCATGGTGAGCATGGCGCGGACCTGCTGGCCGGCGGTGACGACCATGGGGGTGCGGTTGGCGCGGGCGTTCAGGATCGCGCCCATCGCGTTGCCCGTGCCCGGGCCGGTGTGCAGGTTGACCAGGCCGGTGGTGCCGGAGGCGAGGGCGTAGCCGTCGGCCATGCCGACGACCACGGCCTCCTGGAGCCCCAGAACGTAGCGGAAGTCCTCCGGGAACTGCTTGAGCATGGGCAGTTCGGTCGATCCGGGGTTGCCGAAGACCGTGGTCATCCCACGGGCTCGGAGGACATCCATGACCGACTCTCGGACCGTGCGCATGGGCGTTCCTTCGCGGAGCAGGCGGAAACAGTGGGTGATCAATCCATCACATTGCGTTCATCAAGGCAAAATCCATGATCCGTTCGGGTCGGACGCCGGTGAAGGCCTGGCAGCCGCCCGCTCCGCGTGTTAACGGCTCAGGTGGGCCGGCTCAGCGCGCGGCCCGCAGGATGTCCTGGCTGGCCTTCTCCGCCAGTACCAGGGTGGGCGCCATGATGAAGAGGCCCGGGATGCGGGGGAAGGCGGAGGCGTCGACCACCCGGAGGTTGGAGGTTCCGTGCACCCGCAGTTGGCCGTCCAGGACGGAACCGCGCTTGCCCGCCGGACCGATCGCGGCGGTGCAGGAGGCGTGGTGGCCCCAGGCCTCCTTCCTGATCCAGGCCGCCAGCTGCGCGTCGGTGCTCACCCGGGGGCCGGGGACCTCCTCCCGCACCGAGTCGAGGAAGCCCGCCTTGGCGTTGATGCTGCGGATCGAGCGGACCGCCTCGATCATCGCGGCCACGTCCGCGTCCCCGGCCCTCCCGTCGTCCATGGAACGGAAGTTGATCACCGGCTGGCGGGTCGGGTCGGCCGAGGACAGCCGTACGGTCCCGGCGCGGTCGGCCGCGTAGCCCTTGAGCACGAGCCAGGAGAAGTGCCTCTTGTCGCGCACCGCCAGCTCGTCGAACTTCGGTACGTACCCGGCGAAGTTCCCCGGCGCGCAGAAGACGAACAGCTCCGGATGGGCCGCCCCCTTGGAGGCCCGCCGCTTGATGCCGGTGACGACGCCGTTCGCCCCGTACGGGGTCGCGGAGGGCGTCGGCGAGTTGCGCCACTCGGTCAGGCAGAGGTCGCCCCGGTCCTGGAAGGAGCATCCCGCGAGGGCGGTGAAGTCCCGGTTGAGCGCGGAGACCACCGACACCTCGTAGCGGTCCTGGAGGTTGGCGCCGACGCCGGGCAGGTCCAGCAGCGGGGTGATGCCGTGCTCCGCCAGGTGCTCCCGGGGGCCGATGCCCGACAGCATCAGCAGCTGGGGCGTGTTGAAGGCGCCGCCCGCGACGATCACCTCGCGCGTCACCCGGACGGTGCGCCGCATCCCGTCCCGTTCGGCGGCGGACCGGGGGGCGGCGCCGGGGGTCGCCTGGTAGAGGTGCCGTCCGGACAGGTATTCGACGGCGGTGGCCCGCAGTTCGCCCTGCCGCTCCTCGAACACGATCCGCTCGGCGAGCGCGTCCGTGGCGACGGCCAGCTTCGCGGCGTACCGGGAGCGCACGTCGAGGAGCCGCTCGCGCACCGCGTGCCGGCGCCCCGCGCGGACCGTCATCGGCGTCGAGAAGGCGCCCTGGGAGCTGCGGTCCACATTGGTCCGGGAGTTGACGTCCGTGTCGGTGGCCGCGGCGACGGTGCCCGGGGGCAGAGGTTCGGCCTTGGCGGCCAGCGAGAGCTTGTCGAGGAAGGCGTCGCGCAGGGCCAGCAGGAGACTGGACTCCTCCACCGGCTGCCAGGACAGCACCTTCTTCCAGTGCGTGTCCCACATGACCTTCGGATCCCAGCCGGAATCCCCCGTCAGATCACGGATGTACGCCCAGTCCGTGTGCTCCGGGTACATCAGGATGGTGGCGTTGTGCGCGGAACAGCCGCCGAGGGTGGCGGCCCGGGGGTAGAGGATGCCCTTGCCGTCGACCCACTGGCTGCCGTGCGCCGCGTCGTCGGTGTAGTGGCGCACCCACATGTCCCAGCTGATCTCGGGATCGGTGGCGGCCTTCAGGTGCAGTGCGGGGACGTCGTAGTACGTCTCGTTGCCGTGCGCGGGACCGGCTTCGAGGACCAGCACCGAGTGGCCGGCCTCGGCCAGGTTGGCGGCGACGCTGCCGCCCCCGGGGCCCGAGCCGATCACCACGTACTCGACCTCGTCCGGGGTCTCCCGCCCCGGCCGCGCGGCGGGGACGGCGGGTGCGGCGGCCGTGGGCGGTGGTGCGGCGGCGCCGGTGAGCGCCGCCGCGGCGACGGCGGCCGTGGAGGCGAGGACCGTACGGCGCGCGGGGGAAGGGGAGTTCGAAGGGTTCAGGGAGGGGGAGTCAAGATCCATACGGCCGTCCTATGACTCCCCCTACCGGGCGTACGCACGCCACGCCGCCCCGGACCCGTACGGGGCACCCGGTTCACCCCTGGGGGTGGAACCGCCCCGGCTCCGGCGCCCGGACCACGCGCATCCAGTGCCCGTCCGTGCTCCAGCCCAGCAGCCGGCGGGCGCGGCCCCCGTCGGCGGTGCCGTCCGCGCCGAAGGAGCCGCCCCGCGCCACCAGGCGCAGACCGGCCAGCGCGGGCGCCAGCCGGGCCCGCACGTGCGCCGGACGCAGCGCGGACTCCGCCTCGATCCAGGCCAGCACGGCCGACTGCTCCGCCGGATCGCACAGCGACAGGTGGAACAGCATCTGCCGCCACGCGTACGCCGCGTCCTTGATGGTGGACAGCGGGCGCGGGTTGCCCTCCACCCGGGCCACCAGCCGGCACACGGTGGTGAAGCAGGCCCGGGCGGGCTCCGCCCAGCCGGACTCCGGGGCGACCCCGGCCCGCCCGGCCAGGGTGGCGAGGTTGTGCGTCGTCAGGATCTGGGCCTGCTCGATCACCTTGCCGTTCGCCGCCGTCGACCAGGCGTGCCCGGTGTCCGCGCGCTCGGCGCACAGCTGCGCGAACTCCGCCGCGGTGCGGGCCGGGTGGCCGCGCCGCGCGGAGTCGGCGGCCTGCGCCACCGCCATCCGGCGCAGCCCGGCGTAGTCGATGCCGTAGTAGCGCTCGTACAGGCTCCCCTCGAGGACCTCGGCGGCGATCCGCGCGGCGACCAGGAACTTCGGGCTGAAGGTCCCCATGAAGATGTCGGCGGCGAGCTCCTCCACGAAGGGCGCGCCCAATTCGGCCTGCCGGGCCAGCTGCCCCAGCTCACGGACCAGGGGGTTGGGCAGCACCGTGCCGGGGAAGGCCCGCACGGCCAGCCCGCCGAGCCGGCGCAGCGCCTCGTGGGCCGGCTCGGGGTCGGCGCCGCCGGTGCGCTGATGGCCGGAGACCGCCCGCAGCCAGGGCAGTTCCTCGATCCGTACCTGGCTCTGCAGGTTGAGCAGGAGCAGCGAGCGGCGGCCCCGGAAGGCGCGGTACGTCGCCGCCATGAGGGTGCGCAGCGGCGCGTCGGCGTACCGCTCGGCGGTGACCGCGGCGACGAGCTGCGGCACCAGCTCGGCCAGCACCTCGGCCGACGGCACCACCCCCCGGTCCACGAGCACCTCCAGCGGGGCGCTGAGGGCGGCCCGGACGCTCGCGCCGACCGCCGGCGGGATCCGTGCGCCCTCGGGCAGGCCGCTCCCGCGGGCCTCCTCGGCGCTCACCGGGGCCAGGGGGCTCTCGGTGTCCGGGGTTCCGGCGCCCTGGTCGAGCCCCGAGATCCGGCTCAGCACCAGGCCGGCCAGCGCGTGGTGCGCGGGCAGCGCGGCCTGGCGGGCCTGGACCTCCCGGAGCCGGATGTGCCCGGGGGAACCGGGCGTGCCGCGCTTGGCCAGCATCGAGGCGACGGCGACCCGCAGCAGACCGGCCAGGCGGGGCGCCGGCTCGCGGCCGGCGACCTCCTCCTCGAGGGCGCGGCGCAGGATGGCGGCGTTCGACTTCGGGTCCAGGTGTTTGGTGCACCGGGTGTGCGCGGCGGCGAGCGTCCGGTAGCGCGCCAGCAGTCCGGCGCCCTCGGCGTGCCAGCCGGGCGCGCCCGAGTGGGCCCGGAGCCGGTGGGCGAGCAGCTCGTCCTCGAACGGCCGCCACACGGACAGGGCCTCGCGCTGGGTCTCCACGGCGGCGTTGGGCCCCCGGCGGGCGAGCGCCGCCGTGGCCTCGCCGACGGTCCGGCGGTGCACGGAGTCCACCCCGGGCGCGGGCCGGCCGGTCGGGCGCGGGGCGAAGCGCAGCCGGTCGGCGAAGGGCCGGATCACCGTGACGAGTTCCGCCGCGGAGTCGAAGTCCCCGGCGCGCACCAGCCACGCCACCGTCGCCAGCGCGGCCTCCTCGGGCACGCGCACCTCGTAGCAGCCGCTGTCGAGCAGGGACCACAGGCGCAGCAGGCCGTCCTCGGTGAGGAAGTGCGCGAAGAGTTCCGCGCGGGTCGCCGGTACGCCGGCCAGCCGGGCGGCCTCCTCCTCGTAGGGCAGCAGCGGCCCGCCGGCGGAGGCGGCGCCGGTGGCGAAGCCTCCGGTGACCACCTCCGGGGTGACCCAGGCGGGCAGCGCGGCGACCGGGGTGCGGGACCCGATGGCCAGGGAGCCGTCGGCGATGCCGGACAGGACGTTCTGCCACTGGCGGATGCGGGACTGCGCCCGCTCGCGCGTGGCGGTGTCCTCGTGGGTGCGCGAGGTCCGCAGGGCCTGGGCCAGCCGGCCCGCCGCGTAGGACGGGGACACGGCCACGGGCCGGGGCCCGGGAACGGAGCCGGGCTCGGACGGGTTCGGAGGCTGCTTGTCAGCGTGTGCGTTCATGGCCGACGTGGCAGGTTCCGCCCCTGCGCCCTCCGGGTAGAAGCCCGGCGCTCTGCTGCTGAGCTACACGTCGTGGTCGTCCACGAACCTAGGCGGTGATCACCGTACGCCGCAAAGGTTTTTGCGGCGGGCGGGGCGGCGGGGGACCGGGCGCCGGCCCGCCCGGGCGGTGGTGCGGTAACGGTGATAAACCGCTTTAGGCCATCGCCGGCGAGGCCGCGTTGACGGCCTACCGCCGTGCGGTCAGCGTGGGCACCGCCCTCCGGCAGCGAAGCCGGAACCTCCCCCGAAGGCGGCGACCATGACTCCTTCCCGCGTGACCCGCACGGCCATCGCCACGCTGGTGGCCGGCACTTTCCTGGCGGCCTCCGGATGTGGTCTGAGCGGGGGCGGCGCCGATGCGGGGGAGGCGCGCAGAACCGGCGAGGTGTCCGGGGAGATCACCTTCCGGACCCTCCAGCTGAAGCCGAAGTTCACCGGCTACGTCCAGGGCGTCATCGACGCCTTCGAGGCGAAGTACCCCGACGCCAAGGTGAAATGGGAGGACGTCCCGGGCGACGGCTACAACGAGAAGCTCGTCGCCGACGCCCAGGCCGGGGCCCTGCCCGACGTGGTGAACCTCTCCACCGACTCCTTCCAGCTCCTCGGGGACCGGGGCATGCTCGCCGACGTGGCCCGGCTCGACGGGGAGGCGGCCAAGGAGTACGTCCCGGGCGCCTGGGAGCAGTTCAAGCTGCCCGGCAAGGGCGACGGCGTGTACGCCTACCCCTGGTACGTGACCCCCGAGATCCTCACCTACAACAAGGACCTCTTCGCGAAGGCGGGCCTCGACCCCGCCCAACCGCCCACCACCGTCGAGCAGTTCTTCGACTACGCCGAGCAGATCGCCGCCCGGTCCGGTGGCCGGTACGCGGCCTTCATGGCCGACCCCAAGGGCCGGCTGCCCGGCGACTGGCAGAAGATGGGCGTCCCCCTCCTGAACGGCGGACAGGACCGGTTCACCTTCGACACCGGCCAGGCCGTCGCCTGGGTCGAGCGGATGAAGGACCTCTACGCCAAGGGCGCCATGCCCAAGGAGTCCCTCCTGAAGGCCGACGACATCAACCAGCTCTACGGCGCGGGCAAACTCGTCTTCGGCCCCGGCTCCCCGGGCTTCGTCAGGGACATCAGGAACAACGCCCCGCAGGTCTACGAGCTCACCGGGGTCGCGGGCGCCGTCACCGGCAGGCTCGGCCACATCGGCATCTACGCCCAGTCGCTCGGCATCCGCAAGGACACCCGGCACCCGGACGCGGCGGCCGAGTTCGCCAAGTGGGTCACCAACGGCCCCAACCAGGTGGAGTTCTCCAGGAACGCCACCATCTACCCCTCCAACGCCAAGGGCCTGGCCGACCCGCGCTTCGCGGACCGGGGCGACGGCAAGGACGCCGAGACCCTGGCCCGCGCGATCGGCGCCGAACAGCTGAGGACGGCCGGCCTCGACGCCAACACCCCCGTCCAGTGGACCAACCAGGTCGGCGACGCGGTGGTGCGCGAGGTGCAGAAGGCCATCACGGGCGAACAGGACGCCCGGACGGCGGTGCGCAAGGCCCAGGAGGAGGCCAACCGGCTGCTGGCCGCCGGGGCGCGCAAGTGACGGCTGCCCCCGCCGCCGTGCCGGACACTCGCCGCGGCAGAAGACGCCTGCGCAAGGCGGAACGGGCGATGGAGGCCGACACGGGCCTGGTCCACCGCGCGTGGTGGACCCCCTACCTCTTCCTCGCCCCCGGCCTGGTGATGGTGGCCCTGTTCAGCCTCTGGCCGTTCCTGAACACCGTCGTCCTGTCCTTCACCGACGCGCGGATCCTGCGCGGGGGCTCCTTCGTCGGCTTCGACAACTACACCCGCGCCTTCGCCGACCCGGACTTCTGGACCGCCACCGGCAACAGCGTCCTGTACCTCGCCGTCGTCGTCCCCTGCCTGGTCCTCCTGCCGCTGGCCCTCGCGGTCCTCGTCCAGACGAAGGTCCCCGGGATCGGCCTCTTCCGCTCCGCCTTCTACACCCCGGTGATCGCCTCGGCCGTCGTCGTCGGGCTGATCTGGCAGTGGGTGCTGCGCAGCGACGGACTGGTCAACACCGTCTTCGAGGCGATCGGCGTCATCTCCGAGCCGATCCCCTTCCTCACCGACAGCACCATGCTGCTGGTCTCCGCGATGCTCGTCACCGTGTGGAAGGGCCTGGGCTACTACATGGTCTTCTACCTGGCGGCACTCGGGAACGTCCCCGCCTCCCTCCACGAGGCGGCCGCCCTCGACGGAGCCGGCCCCGTCCGCCGCTTCTTCAGCATCACCGTCCCCCAGGTGAAGCCGATGATGCTGCTCGTCGGCACCCTCTCCGCGATCTCCGCGCTGCGCGTCTTCACCGAGATCTACATCCTCGGCGGCGAGAGCGGCGGCCCCGGCGGCGGCGCCCGCACCCTGCCCTTCCTCATCCGCCAGGTCGGCCTCGGTTTCGCCGGGGAGACCGGCTACGCCTGCGCCATCTCCCTCCTGCTGTTCCTCCTGACCCTGGTCTTCAGCCTGCTGGGCCGCCGCCTGTCGAAGGGGGACGAGAGTTGAGCGCCACCCGCGCCACCCGCGCCACCCGGCCCGGCCGCGGGCGCCGCCGGGCCGGCCTCGCCGCCCGGTACGCCGTGCTCCTGCTCACCCTCGTGCTGATGCTCGGGCCGATCGCCTGGCAGTTCCTGACCTCGGTCCGCGGCCGCACCGAGAACGTGTACGACGGCGTGCTGCCCTCGCGGCCCACCCTCGACAACTACCTGCGCGTCGCCGAGTCCTTCCCGCTCGCGCAGTACGTGGGCAACACCCTGGTGGTGGCGCTGCTCGCGGTCGCCTCCAACACGCTGTTCGCGGCGATGGGCGGCTACGCCCTCTCCCGGGCCGCCTGGAAGGGCCGCAGGACGGTCTTCACCGTCCTGGTGGCGACCCTGATGTTCCCCTTCGAGTCCGTGATGATCTCGATGTTCCTCACCGTCCGCGAGATGGGCCTGGTCGACACCCTCGTCGGGGTCTGGCTGCCCGGCGCGGTCTCCGTGCTCAACATCATGATCATGCGGGCGGCCTTCCTCGCCGTGCCCAAGGAGATCGAGGAGGCCGCGGTCCTGGACGGCGCGGGGGAGTGGACCCGTTTCACCCGGGTGTTCCTCCCGGCCGCCCGGGGAGCCCTGGCCGTCGTCTGCATCACCAGCTTCATGGGCGCCTGGGACGACTTCCTGTGGCCCCTGCTGGTCCTCACCGACAGCGACCACTACACCCTCCAGCTCGGTCTGAAGACCCTGGCCGGCGCCACCACCACGAGCGACCAGCGGATCGTCGCCGCCGGCGCCATGGCCGCCCTCGTCCCGATGCTGCTGCTCTTCCTCGCCCTCCAGCGTTTCTTCTTCAAGGGAGTGGGCGAGGGATCCGTGAAGACCTGAACCCTTCCGCGCCGCCCGTCCCGTCCACCGCACCCCTCCTGGAGCCGCCGTCATGCACGACGACCGCAGCATCACCGAACACCGCCTCCGCCGGGTCCTCAAGGAACGGATCCGGCCCGCCGTCCACTCCCGCCCGCTCCCGCTCACCGTCGAGCGCTGGGATGCCCCCGGCGAACCGGTCCCGGTCGCCGAGGCCCTGGCCGCCCCGTACGCACCCTGCGCGGCGGGCGAGGACTGGGGCCCGGCCTGGGGCACCACCTGGTTCAAGGTCACCGGCGCCGTGCCCGCCGACTGGGCGGGCCGCAGCGTCGAGGCCGTCCTCGACCTCGGCTTCGACCGGATGATGCCCGGCTTCCAGTGCGAGGGACTGGTCCACCGGGCCGACGGCAGCGAGGTCAAGGCCCTCAACCCGTACAACGACTGGGTGCGGGTGGCCGACTCCGCGGCGGGCGGCGAGCGGATCGAGTGGTACGTCGAGGCCGCCTCCAACCCGGTCCTGGTCGAGCACGCCCCCACCTACGAGGGCGACCGGCTCACCAGCGGGGACCGGCCCCTGTACCGGCTGGCCCGGATGGACCTCACCGTCTTCGAGACCGAGGTCTGGGAACTCGTACAGGACCTCGAGGTCCTCTACGACCTGATGACCCAGCTCGACGGGGGCGACGCGCGGCGCTACGGGATCCTGCGCGCCATCGACTCCGCGCTCGACGAGGTCGACCTCGGCGACGTCCCCGGCACGGCCGCCGCCGCCCGCGCCTGCCTCACCGGGGTGCTCGCCGCCCCGGCGCACGCCTCCGCGCACCGGATCAGCGCGGTCGGCCACTCCCACATCGACTCGGCCTGGCTGTGGCCGCTGCGCGAGACCGTCCGCAAGGTGTCCCGTACCACCTCCAACATGGTCGCCCTGATGGACGAGCACCCCGAGTTCGTCTTCGCCATGTCGCAGGCGCAGCAGCTCGACTGGATCAAGACCCACCGGCCCGAACTCTTCGAGCGGGTCAAGAAGAAGATCGCGGACGGCCAGTTCGTACCGGTCGGCGGCATGTGGGTGGAGTCCGACACCAACATGGTCGGCGGCGAGGCCATGGCCCGGCAGTTCCTCTACGGCAAGAAGTTCTTCCTGGACGAGTTCGGCATCGAGACGAGGAACGTCTGGCTGCCCGACTCCTTCGGCTACACCGCCGCGATGCCGCAGCTCGTCAAACTGTCCGGGGCGCAGTGGTTCCTGACCCAGAAGATCTGCTGGTCCCAGGTCAACAAGTTCCCGCACCACACCTTCTGGTGGGAGGGCATCGACGGCACCCGCGTCTTCACGCACTTCCCGCCCGTCGACACCTACAACAGCGACCTCGGCGGCGCCCAGCTGGCCCACGCCGCCCGCAACTACCAGGAGAAGGGCCGGGGTTCACGCTCCCTGGTGCCCTTCGGCTGGGGTGACGGCGGCGGCGGCCCCACCCGCGAGATGCTGGCCCGCGCCCGGCGCCAGCGGGACCTCGAAGGCTCCCCGCGCGTGGAGATCGAGCGGCCCGACGCCTTCTTCGAGAAGGCCCGCGCCGAGTACGAGGACGCGCCCGTCTGGGCCGGCGAGCTCTACCTGGAGCTCCACCGCGGCACCTACACCTCCCAGGCCAGGACCAAGCAGGGCAACCGGCGCAGCGAGTCCCTGCTGCGCGAGGCCGAGCTGTGGGCGGCGACGGCCGCCGTCCGCGTCCCGGGCTTCGGCTACCCGTACGAGGACCTGGAGCGCATCTGGAAGACCGTCCTGCTGCACCAGTTCCACGACATCCTGCCCGGCTCCTCGATCGCCTGGGTGCACCGCGAGGCCCGCGCGACCTACGAGCAGGTGCGGGAGGAGCTGACCGCCATCACCCTGGCGGCGCAGACCGCCCTGGCCGGCCGGGGCGAGGAGGAGCTGGTCTTCAACTGCGCCCCGCACGCCCGGCGCGGGATCCCGGCCGGCGGCGCGGACCGGGCGCGGGCGGCCGCGCAGCCGGTGACGGTGGAGGAGCGGCACGGCGGCGGGCACGTCCTGGCCAACGGGCGGCTGCTAGTCGAGATCGACGGGCGCGGCCTGATCGTCTCCGCCTACGACCTGGAGAACGCCCGCGAGGCGCTCGCCCCGGGCGCCGCCGCCAACCTGCTCCAGATCCACCCCGACTTCCCGAACATGTGGGACGCCTGGGACATCGACTCCTTCTACCGCAACAAGGTCACCGACCTCGTCGCCCTCGACTCCCTGGAGGTCACCGAGAGGGCGCAGGACTCCTGCACGGTCACGGTCACCCGCTCCTTCGGCTCCTCCACCGTCTCCCAGGCGCTCACCCTGCGGGCCGGGGCCAAGACGGTGGACATCACCACGGAGGTGGACTGGCACGAGACGGAGAAGTTCCTCAAGGCCGCCTTCCCGCTCGACGTGAAGGCCGAACGCACCGCCTCCGAGACCCAGTTCGGACACGTCCACCGCGCCACCCACACCAACACCTCCTGGGAGGCGGCCAAGTTCGAGATCTGCGCCCACCGCTGGATCCACGCCGAGGAACCCGGCTGGGGCGTGGCGCTGCTCAACGACTCCACGTACGGGCACGACGTCACGCGGCAGATCCGGCCGGACGGCGGGCAGACCACCACCGTGCGGCTCTCACTGCTGCGCGCCCCCCGCTACCCGGACCCGGAGACCGACCAGGGCCGCCACACCCTGCGCTTCTCCCTCGCGCCAGGCGCCGCGATCGGGGACGCGGTGCGCGAGGGGCACGCGCTCAACCTGCCCGAACGCGTCCTGCGGGGTGCGGGCCCGGTCGCGGCGCTGCTGGCCGTCGACAACGACGCGGTGGTGGTGGAATCGGTCAAGCTCGCCGAGGACCGCAGCGGGGACGTGGTCGTACGCCTGTACGAGTCCCGGGGTGGGCGGGCGGAGGCCCGGCTCACCGCGGACTTCGCGATCACGGCGGCGGTCGAGAGCGACCTCCTGGAACGCCCGATCCCCGGTACGGCGGTGTCCGCCCCCGCGCCGGACGGGGCGGTGGGCCTGACGCTGCGCCCCTTCCAGATCCTCACGGTCCGCCTGCGCCGCGCCTGAGGGCGATCGATCCGGCCCCGCCCCGAGGGATGAGCGGCCCGCGCGTCAGTGAACTGCGCCACAGCCCCGGCCCGGCTTCGCGGGCCGGGGCCCGTACTCCCGGCGCCGAGGGCCCCGGGCCCCCTCGGCTGGGTTATGCACCTAGTTGCAAAACCGCCGGGGCCTCGCTAGAACAGGGAGCATCACCCCCGCGCGAGGAGGCGCCCCCTCATGAGTTCCCAGAGCCGGTACCCGCACCTGCTGAGCCCCCTGGACCTCGGCTCGACCACCCTGCCGAACCGCGTGATCATGGGCTCGATGCACACCGGCCTCGAAGAGCACGAGGGCGGCTTCGAGCGCCTCGCCGCCTTCTACGCCGAGCGCGCCCGCGGCGGCGCGGGCCTCATCGTCACCGGAGGCATCGCCCCCAACGACGCCGGCCGCCCCTTCGAGGGCGGCTCCCGCCTCACCACCGAGGAGGAGGCCGCCGAGCACCGGGTGATCACCGACGCGGTGCACGCCGAGGGCGGGAAGATCGCGATGCAGATCCTCCACTTCGGCCGCTACGCCTACCACAAGGACCTCGTCGCCCCGAGCCCGATCCAGGCCCCGATCAGCCCCTTCGTCCCGAACGAGCTCACCGACATCGAGGTCGAGCGGACCATCGAGGACTTCGTCCGCGCCGCCCGCCTCGCCAAGCTCGCCGGCTACGACGGCGTCGAGATCATGGGCTCCGAGGGCTACCTGGTCAACGAGTTCATCGCCGCCGCCACCAACCGGCGCACCGACCGCTGGGGCGGCGCGTACGAGAACCGCGTGCGCTTCCCGCTGGAGATCGTCCGGCGCACCCGCGCGGCCGTCGGCGACGAGTTCATCCTGATCTACCGGCTCTCGATGCTCGACCTGATCCCGGGCGGCTCCACCCTCGACGAGGTCGTCCACCTCGCCAAGGAGGTCGAGGCGGCCGGCGCCACCATCATCAACACCGGCATCGGCTGGCACGAGGCCCGCATCCCCACCATCGCCACCTCCGTCCCGCGCGGCGCCTACACCTGGGTCACCAAGCGGCTCATGGGCGCGGTGAGCGTCCCGCTCGTCACCAGCAACCGCATCAACACCCCGGAGAAGGCCGAGGAGATCCTCGCCGACGGCCGCGCCGACCTGGTCTCGCTCGCACGCCCCTTCCTCGCCGACGCCGACTTCGTCGCCAAGGCCGCCGCCGGGCGCCCCGAGACCATCAACACCTGCATCGGCTGCAACCAGGCCTGCCTCGACCACACCTTCAGCGGCAAGATCACCAGCTGCCTGGTCAACCCGCGCGCCTGCCACGAGACCGAACTCGTCCTGTCCCCGACGCGGGCGAAGAAGCGCGTCGCCGTCGTCGGCGCCGGCCCGGCCGGCATGGCCTGCGCCGTCTCCGCCGCCGAGCGGGGTCACGCCGTCACCCTCTTCGAGGCCTCCGGCCACATCGGCGGCCAGCTCGACGTGGCCCGCCGCATCCCGGGCAAGGAGGAGTTCGAGGAGACCATCCGCTACTACGGCACCCAGCTCGCCGCCCGGGACATCGACGTCCGCCTGAACACCCGCGCCGACGTGGACACCCTGCGCGGCTACGACGAGGTCGTCGTCGCCACCGGCGTCACCCCCCGCACCCCCGCCATCGAGGGCGTGGACCGGGACAACGTCGTCAGCTACCTCGACGTGCTGCGCGACGGGGTCCCCGTCGGGGAGCGGGTCGCCGTCGTCGGCGCCGGCGGCATCGGCTTCGACGTCGCCGAGTTCCTCACCGACAGCGGCGAGGGGGCGGCCCAGGACCCCGCCGTCTACTTCCGCCACTGGGGCGTGGACACCGAGTACGCCGGCCCGGGCGGCCTCACCGCCCCCGAGCGGCCCGCGACCCCGCGTCGGGTGACCCTGCTCCAGCGCAAGGCCACCAAGGTCGGCGCCGGCCTCGGCACCACCACCGGCTGGATCCACCGCGCGGAGCTCAAGCACCGCGGGGTGGTCTCGGTCGCCGGGGCCACGTACGAGCGGATCGACGACGAGGGCCTGCACATCACCGTCGGCGGCGAGCCGCACCTGGTGCCCGCCGACACGGTCGTCCTGTGCACCGGACAGGAGCCGCGCCGCGACCTGTACGAGGCGCTGCGCGCCGAAGGCATCGAGGCGCACCTGATCGGCGGAGCCGACGTGGCCGCCGAGCTCGACGCCAAGCGGGCCATCCGCCAGGGCACGGAACTGGCCGTGAGCCTCTGACACCGGGGGAGTTGTGGCGGCCCGCACCGGGCCGCCACAATCGGCGGGTGACGCTGACACCGGCAGACGCGGACAAGATCCTCAACGACAACTTCGCCCCCTGGGTGCTCGCCCTCGGCCTCACCGTCGAGGAGACCGGCGAGCGGCACGCCGTACTGCGGCTGCCCTGGTCCGAATCCCTGGCCCGGGACGGCGGCGGCCTGTCGGGCCAGGCCCTGATGGCCGCCGCCGACACCGCCACCGTCGTCGCGATCTCCGCCGCGCGCGGGGCCTACGGCCCGATGACCACCGTCCAGCAGTCGACGAGCTTCCAGCGGCCGGTGACCGGCGCCGACGTGCTGATCGACGTACGGATCACCAAGCTCGGCAAGCGGATGGCCTTCGCCGACATCACCATGACCCCCGAGGGCGCCCCCGAACCGGCCGCGAAGGCCTCCACGGTCTACGCCCTCCTGGGCTAGGCCGTTTCCTTAGGATCATCTGATCGTTGGTTGATGTGTGTCGTTGACCGAGGCCCAGTGGACAAGGATCGAGCCATTGCTGCCGGATCGGACGCCGAAGCGGGGTGGGCGCTGGCGTGATCACCGGCAGGTGATCGACGCGATCGCGTTCAAGTACCGCACCGGGATCCCCTGGACGGACCTGCCCGAGCACTTCGGCTCATGGAAGGGGGCCCACAACCGGCTGCGGAAGTGGGCCACCGACGGCACCTGGGAGAAGGTCTTCACTGCTCTGCTCGCCCAGGCGGACGCCGAAGGCGACCTCGACGATCGTCCGGGCTCATCAGCACGCTGCCGGGTCCCGTCAAAAGGGGCCCTGGTCGGCGAGCCGGACGACCATGCCCTCGGACGGTCTCGCGGCGGGCTGACCACCAAGGTCCACCTCGCCGCGGACAGCCGCTGCCGGCCACTGGCGTTTGTCCTCACTCCAGGACAGGCCGGTGACGCGCCCGCGTTTCCTGACGTCATGGCCCGCTTACGGGTGCCGCGGCCGATCGGCCGGCCCAGGACCACCCCGGATGCGGTCCTGGCCGACAAGGCGTACTCGTCGCGCGCAATCCGAACCAGTCTGCGCCAGCGCGGGATTCGGGCGGTGATTCCGCAGCCTTCCGACCAGGCCGCGAACCGCAAACGGCGCGGCCGGCTCGGCGGCCGTCCGCCGGCCTTCGACCGCGAGGCATACAAGCAGCGCAACACCGTTGAGCGGTGCATCAACAGGCTCAAGCAGTGGCGCGGCCTTGCCACCCCGCTACGACAAGACCGCCACCATCTACCTCGCCGGACTCCACCTCGCCGCCATCTTCATCTGGTCGGCGAGATGATCCGAGAGAAGCTGCCTAGTAGCCGAGGTCCTTCTGCTCGGCGATCAGGCGGCCGGCGATGTGCAGGTTCCCCTCGGAGTCGAGCACGGCGATGATCTTCTTCGTGGAGCCGTGGTGGGTCGTGAAGTAGATCTTGTCCGCCTCCTGCGAAGTGGAGTGGTTCGTGTTCACGGACAGCTCGATGCTCACCGGCGAGCTGATGAGCACGTCCTTCTTCGGCGAGGTCGGGTAGACCTGGTTCTGCCGCAGCTTGACACGGCCGTGGGTGTCCCCCTCGTCCCAGTCAGACGCCACGCCGAGGTCGATGTCAGCCATGCGATTTCCCCTCCGGTTGCTGGACGAACTTTGCGGCCGGGCGCCACAGGACTTCCCGAGCCGAGCCCAGAACCTACGCAGTTTGTTCACATGACGGCTTCGCATCGCGGGACTATGACCAATTTCCGTCCTGCTTTGTCGTGAAGTGGCCTCAAGATGCTGGAGGTGCAAAAAGCCCGAAAAGAGCCGTGACAGTTCTCGGGGGTAACGGATAGATCGACTCTCTCGGATCGCCCGGCTGACCAGATGATCCGGAGGAAACGGCCTAGCCCGGAGCGGTGCGGCGGGTCAGAAGCGCTGCGGCCCGGCCGGGAACGGCAGGGGCGCCGGCGCCGGCAGGGCGTCGCGGCGCTGGACCGGGCCCGGAGTGGCCCCGCAGGTCACGTCCCGGGCGGGCAGCCGGCCCGTGGCCAGGTAGGAGTTGACCGGTGCGTTGGCGCAGGAGTTGGGGTCGGCCAGGTACACGCCGTGCCCCTCCCCACTCTGGGCCAGGACCATCCGCGAGCCCTTGAGGGACCGGTGCAGGCCCTGCCCGCTGGCGAGCGGGGTCTGCGAGTCCCACTCGTTCTGCACGGTCAGCACGTCCGCCCGGGTCTTCATGGGCGTGGCCGCCTCGGTGGGCCGCTGCCAGAAGGCGCAGGGCTTGATGTTCGAGGCGAAGTCCCCGTACAGCGGGTACCGGGCCTTGTCCCGTGCCGCGTCCCGCGCGTACTGCCCGGGGTCGCGCGGCCAGGAGTCGGTGTCCCCGCACATCACGGACCAGAAGACGGCTATGACGTTGTCGGTGGCCGGGACGGAGGTGCGCTGGAGCACCTTCTTCAGGTCCGGCACGGTCAGACCCGGGGGTTGCGGAGCGCCCTCGGCGGCCGCCTTGAGCGCGCTGACGAGCGGGGCGGCCTGCTGCGGGTAGAAGAACAGGGCCCGGGTCGACCGGATGTCATCGCCCGTCAGCTTCAGGCCCTGGAAGTCGATCGGCTCGCGGTCGGCCCGGGCCACCAGCCCCCAGAAGGTCGCCGACACCGCTTCCGGGGTCGCGCCGAGCCGGTACTCGCCGTCGCGCTCCGCCGTCCACCGCGTCCAGCGGGCGAAGGCGGGCTCGGCCTCCGAGGCCCATGACTGGAGCAGCCCGCGCCAGAGCAGCCCCGGGTCGACCCCGCTGTCCAGCACGACGCGGTCGGTCCGGGACGGGAACATCTGCGTGTACACCGCGCCGAGATAGGTCCCGTACGAGTAGCCCAGGTAGGAGAGCTTGCGCTCGCCCAGGGCCGCGCGGATCGCGTCCATGTCGCGGGCCGTGTTGCGGGTGGTGATGTGGGGCAGGACCGAACCGGCCTTCTCCCGGCACTTGTCGGCGATGGTCCGCGCCCAGGCCACGTCCGAGGGGAAGGTCTCGGGACGGTAGGGCCGGTCGAAGTTCTGCTCCGTGTCGGTCAGTCCACAGCTGACGGGGCTGCTGGCCCCGACGCCGCGGGGGTCGAAGCCGATCAGGTCGTACCGGTCCCTGACCTCCTTGGGCATCTCCGCGTCCATCATCAGCGGCAGGTCGAGCCCCGGACCGCCGGGTCCGCCGGGGTTCAGGAGCATGACACCGTGCCGTTTGGCCGGGTCCTGGCTCCTGATCCGGGATATCGCGAGGTCGATGGTGCGCCCGTGGGGCTGCTGGTAGTCGAGCGGCACCTTGATGCTCGCGCACTCGTACGAGGCCGGCTGCTCGGGGCTGCACCGGTGCCAGGAGGGCTGCTGCGGACGGTAGTCGGCGGCGGGGGCGGCGGCGGCCTGGGTGGCGGAGAGGAGGGGGAGGGAGGCCGCGACGAGGCCGGCGGTGGCGAGCAGGGGCGCGAGGCTTTTCATGCGCACGAAGAGCCGTTCCTTTCGGTGAGGGGTGATTCCCTGCCCACCTTGGAGCACGCTCCCGGCGGGGCGAATCATCCCTCAGAGTGGCTCTTGCGTTCTTCCGTGCTCCTCACGAATGAGCGGATTTCCGGACAACTGGCCGACGCGCCGTGTTCGTTGGGGTGCGCGCCGGGCCGACCGTCCGGGCGGTCAGTGGCCGGTGTGCTCCGAGCCGGTCTCCAGGGTGCCGCCGAGGCGTTCGCGCAGGCCGGTCAGGGCCTGCTCCGACTGGGCGGTGACGACCCATCGGTCGCCCACCAGGTAGACCCCGCCGTACACCCGGGTCTCGGCCAGCCAGGCGCGCAGCCCCTCCTCGGCGGTGAAGGTGGTCATCCGGTAGGCGCCCTGCCCGCTTCCGCAGGCCCCCTGGCGCAGCTCGTCCGCCTCCACGCTCACCTCGGCTGCGCAGCCGAGGGCGGAGGCGAGCTCCTCCACCGAGGCGCTCTTCCCGGGGGCGGGGCTCCCGTTTCCGTGGGCCCCGTGCGTCCCGTGCGCCGCGCCGCCGGGTGCGCCGGGTGCGGCGGGCGGCGCGGGCGGACCTCCGGCGCAGCCGCCGGTCAGCAGCGCGCCGCACAGCGCGGCGCCGGCCACCAGCGCCCGGCGGGCGGGGCGGGCCCGGCGGCTTCGGCGGTCGGAGGGGGACATGGCAACCTCACTGGCTGATCGGGGAGGGCGGGTCGGGAGGGGGTCGTGGTGCCCGGCGGGGAGGGGGGCCGGGCACCACGGGATTGGGGGTCAGGCCGGTTATCCGGCCGCCTTCGCCTTCTTTCCCTTGTCGGTCACGGCCCACCACAGACCCTGTTTGCCCTGCCCGTTCACATCACCGGGAGCCTTGTCGCCGGTGAAGGTGTAGACCGGCCAGCAGTCGATCGTCAACTGCTCACTCCCGTCGGGCCGTTTCACCAAGCCGACCAATTTCGCGTCGATTCCCGACACCTGGGATTTGTCGACGGGCTCGGCGGGCTTCCAGGCATCCGTGCAGGCGTCCACGCAGCCGATTTTCATCGGCCAGGCGCTGTCCTTGTCGAACCGGTAAAGGGTCCAGCCCTCCGCGTTCTGGATGATGTTCCCGAGCTGGGGATTCTTCCGTACCGAGAGCGCGGTCTTCGCTTCCTCCTTCGCCCCTCCCTCCTGCTCCTTCTCCTGCTCCTGTCCCGGCTTCCCCGTGTCCGTGCCCGTGCCCTTGCCCGCGCCGGCCGGCTTCCCGTCGGGTCCCAGCACGTGCCAGGTGCCGCCGACCCCCTCGCCGAGGGTGTCGCCCGCCTTGGTGTCCTTGGCGTAGCGGTACACCGGCCAGCCCCCGACCGTGAGCTGCTTGCTGCCGTCGGCCCTGGTGACCGAACCGAACAGAGCCGCGTCGACGCCCGCCCCGGCCGTGGCACCGTCCGCCGGGACCACCGGCCAGGCCTTGGCGCAGTCGCCCTCGCAGTTGGACTTGGGCGGCTTCGCGGTGTCCTTGTCGAAGCGGTAGAGCGTGAACCCCTCGCCGTCGGTGACCGCGGAGCCCAGATCCGGGACCTCCCGCACCTTCAGCTCCCCGGCCGCGCCGCTCTGCGCGGCGCCGCCCGCCGGGGAGGCACCGGAGCCCTCTCCGTATCCCGAGCCCGATCCATATCCCGAACCCGGAGCGGAGCCGTATCCGTCGAGCTGCTTTCCGGCCCCCGCCGGCTGTACCGCATTCGCCTTCGAGGCCGGTTTCTCGGCGATACCGCACCCGGCTGTCAGCAGCAGTACCGCGACCGCCGACCCGGCGATTATCTCCCGGCGCATTGTCTTCACGATCTCTCCTTGGGATGGGGTCCCGTGGTGCTCTTTGCCTGCGGTCATTGATACGGGGCCAAGGGCGGCGGAACCCGATATCCCGAGGAATTTGTCAGATCGCGCCAAGAATGAACTCGGGGGCGCCGCGCGCACGTGCGCCGCTCATTCCTGGATGCGCAGCGCCAGCGCCGGGCAGCGCCGCACCGCCCGCAGGGCCTTGGGCCGCAGCGGGCCCGGCACGGGCATGGACGCCTCGGCCGGGTAGCCGTCCGCGTCGAGCCGTACGACGTCGGGAAGGATGTCCACGCACAGCCCGTGCCCCTTGCACAGGGTCCAGTCCACCACCAGCCGCTCCGGCGGGCTCTCGTCCCGGGGCAGCGGCAGCGCCCCCACGATCCGCCGCCCGCAGCCGCTGCCGAGGGCGTGGTCGCGGAACTCGTCGGGGAAGGCGGCCAGCGCGGAGGCCACGAAGTGCGAGGTGCCGTCGGGGTGGCTGCACGCACCGCGGCCCCGGACGGCTCTCAGCCGTGCCTCGACGGCCTCGAGGGCGGTCCGGCCCCCGCCCCGCACGGCGTCCTCCAGTACGTCGGCCAGTGCGGGCAGCCCTCGTACGCAGGGCCCGCACTGCCCGGCCGACTCCTTCGCCATCCAGCGCGTCACCCGTGCGACCTCGCCGGCCGGGCAGGTGTCCTCCGGCAGCGGCAGCACCGCCCCCGCCCCCAGTACGGCGCCGAAGGCGGAGAGGGACTGCCGGGACACGTCCGCCGAGCGGGCCGCCCCGGGGTCCAGCCACCGGCCGTGGTACCCGCCGACCAGCACGCCCTGGCCGGTACGGGTGCCGCACAGGTCGAGGATGTACGCCAGCGAGGTCCCCGTCGGCGTCTCGACGACCGTGGAGCCGGCGACGGTCAGCAGCACGGTGCCGGGCTCCGCGGGCAGGCCGACCGCACGGTAGTCGGGCGCTCCCATCCGGGCGGCGACCGCGAGCTGGGCGTAGGTCTCGGTGTTCGACAGCAGGGTCGGCACCCCGCCGAGCCCCCGTTCGCTGGTCCGCACCCGCCGCCCGGACGGCAGGGCCGCGCCGCCGTTCAGTCCGCTCACCAGGGCAGTCCCCTCGCCGGTCACGAAGCGTTCGGGCAGCCGTGACACGCGCACCCGGCGGCCGCCCGGGCCCCGTTCGTCGACGGCGTCCCGTACCGAACGCTCCACGTCGCCCCGGGTGACGGCCACCACCACCTCCTCCGCGCCGACCGCGGCGGCGGCCAGCAGGGCGCCGTCGAGCACCAGGTGCGGGGCGTGCAGGAGCAGGGCGGTGTCCTTGAGGCAACTCGGCTCGCCCTCACTGCCGTTGACCACGACGGCCGTGGGCCCCTCCCGCTCCTGGGCGGACCGCATGACGGCGCGCAGCTTCCGCGCGAAGGGGAAACCCGCCCCGCCGCGGCCCCGCAGGTCGATGTCGGCGGCCAGGTCGGTGAGTTCGTCCGGGGTGCAGCGCGGGAGCGGGCCGTGCGCCGCCAGATGGGCCTCGCGGTAGAGCCGCGGCTCCCGGTCGAGCCCGGCCAGCAGCCGGGGGGCGCCCACGCAGCCGAGGCCGGGACGCGCCGGGCCGCTCACAACCACCGCTCACGGTCGGGGAGTTGCTCCGACTGGCGGTCGGCGCCCGGGCCGGCGGTGGCCGCGGCGGCGTAGGGCGCGCGGTCGGGCCGCAGCGGTCCGGCCGACGGTCCGGCCGCACCCTTGGCCGTACGCGGCCGCGGGCGCACCAGCAGGTCCGCGAGGGGTACGTCCTGGACGAAGAACGGGCGTGCGCGGGCGGGCCCGGCGGCCGGTTCCTCGGCGGCGGACTGCGGGGCGGACGGCCGCCAGGCGGAGCCGAGCCCGCGGGCCCTGAGCCGGAAGGCGAGGAGGGCGATGACCCCGGCCAGGCACAGCCCGTAGGCCGCCGTCACCCAGGTGTCGGCGGCGCGGCCGGCCTTCAGTCCGTGCAGCAGCGACGCGCCCCACGCCGGGTACGCGCCGATGTGCAGGGCCCGCCACCACAGGGAGCGGCTCTTCGTCGCGAACACACTACGCAGGGCGCCGGAGGCCGCCACGGCCACGAAGAGATATCCGGCCAGGGTGCCGAGGCCGATGGCGACGGGTCGCTCCGCGTCCGCGAACGGCAGGACCGCGGCGGCGGCGCTCGCCTGCTGCCCGGCCACCTTGACCCAGATGTGCAGGGCCAGGAAGCCCAGCCCCGCGACGGCCAGGCCGCGGTGCACGCCCTGGGCCAGCAGCCGGTGGCCCGACCCGAGCAGCACCCGGTCGGTGGCCACCAGCCCCCACAGGACGGTGGAGGTCAGGCAGACGAGCGAGAGCACGCCCGCCCCGAAGTCGAGGAACTCCCAGACGCGGGTCAGGGCGCCCGCGCGGGCCGCCACGAGCAGTGAGACGAGGGCGGCGCCGGCGGCGCACAGCGCGCTGGGGCGCAGCCTTCCGGGGGAGGGCAGCAGGGAGGGCCGCCGGACGGCCCGCCGCCCGGCGGCCGGAGCCGCGGCGGGGGCCGCCGCCGCGTGGCGGCTCCTGCGTCGCGCCCTGTGGGAGCGGGGTATGTGCGGCTGGGGCAGGTGCATCCAGTTCTCCTGTGCACCCGGGCTCCGAGCGGTCCACCTGGCGCTCGGCACCCGGGGGTTGGGGACGGTGACGGCCGGCAGCGCTGTGGAATTCCCGCGCCGGCCGAGGGGCTCGGGGGCCGGAGTGCAGCAGCATCGTGGAGCTACGCAGCATCTCCACAGGATTTATCGAAACGTGATAATTTCTCGCACCGCGTCTCCGACGCATCGAACAACCCCGGAAGATTCCCCTCCAGTGGAGGTCGTGACAGGCCACCGCGTCGCCGGCCATCTACGCGTCCCTGACGGCAAAAACAAGGCAAACCCACGGGACCAAAAGTGGCCGGATCCCTCCAGAAGGGGACGCGGGGGCTGCAACTGTCGTGAAAGACAAGGTTGTTGGCGAGGCAGACAACCTTGGCGGGCTTGTCACCCCTGCACCGGACAGGCCTCACCCCGGCAAGAACGAGGAAACGATGTGCGAACTTCTGAACCGCATCTGGTCCCGCCCGCGCGGAGAGTGGACCCGTGTCCTGCGCAGGGAACTCCCCGCGCTGGCCGCGGAGATAGTGGAGGAGCTTCTGCATGGAATTCCGGGATTTTCCGCACTTGTCGATGACAACGATGCCATCGATGACGATTTGCTCAGGCAGCGGGTGGAAGAGGCCCTTCTCTCCGCTCTCGGCTACCGCGACGCCGCCGACCGTGACGCGCAGTCGGCGGACCCGGTCGCGGACGGCCCCGGGGCCGCGCTCCGGACCGCACTGCCGGCCGGGCTCCCGGCCGCGCTCCAGGCCGTGACCGACCACGGGGCCGAGGCCGACCACGAGGACGCGGCCGAGGAGGACCGGCACGACGGCCGCCTCGAAGACCCCCGGGAAGGAATCCGGGAGGGCGTACGCGAACCGGCGCGCGAGCACGTACGCGACCACGACCACGACCACGACAACCCCGGCCCCGGCCACGGCCCGGGCCACGGGGTCCGGCACGAGCCCGCCGCCGCCCCGCCCGACCGGGCCCGCCAGGAGCTCTTCCGGGCCCTCACCGACGACCGCACCGCATCCGAGAGCTCCCTCGCCGAACTCGCCGAACTCGCCGAGGCCGCCCACTGGCCCCTCCCGCCCGCCGTACGCGCCATCGCCCTGGCCACGCCCGGTGAGACGCAGCAGCTGGCTGCCGTACTCGACGACTCCCTCGCCGGCATGTTCGCCGGCCGGCCGTGCCTGCTGCTCCCCAGCCCCGACCCCGACGCCCGCGCCGCCCTGGAACTCCCGCTGCGCGGCCGGTTCGCGGCGGTCGGCCACGCCGTCCCCCTGCGCGACACCGCTTCCTCGCTGCGCTGGGCGCTGCGCCTGCTCGCCCTGACCCCCACCCGCGGCGGCCTGGACGCCCGTGCCGTCTTCGTGGACGACCACCTCTCGACCCTCCTGCTGCTCCAGGACGAACCCCTCGCCCACGCCCTGGCCGCCCGCTGGCTCAGGCCGCTCGCGGATCTGACCCCACGTCAGAGCGAGCGCCTGGAGGTCACGTTGCTCGCCTGGCTCGAGGGCGGCGGCGCCCCCGAGGCGGCCAAGGCCCTGAGCGTGCATCCGCAGACGGTGCGCTACCGGATGCGCCAGCTGGAGAAGCTCTTCGGGCCCGGACTGCGCGACCCCCGGACCCGCTTCGAGCTGGAAATGGCCCTGCGCAGCCGGCGGTTGATGGCCCAGGTGCGGCGTCAGCACTCGCGGGCCGGCCGCCGGGGCGGACGGGTGGTCACCGCCGACTTCACCCCCCTGGTCGTCGGACGGATGGCCCGCGTCAACGGCCTGTGAGACGCCCGCCCTCCAGGGCGGGCAACGCGACGGTGGCCCGAAGCCTCATGGCTTCGGGCCACCGCCTTGTCCGGGACGGGCGCGGGGGAAGGGGGAGGGGGAGCGCCCGGCCCGGAGCGCGAGGGGACGCGTACCGGCCGGCCGGATCAGCGGCAGGCGCGCCCGCTGTTGACGCAGCCCACGGCCTTGGCCATCAGACCGTTCGACATGACGTTGATGAAGTCCCCGTGGTCGGTCACCGGCTTGTGCAGCTGCTCGGGGAAACTGTCCACGGCGAACCGCGCCCCCGGCGCCACGCCGTAGGTGATCCGCTGCACCAGCTGCGGAACGGCGGCGAAGCCCCTCGGGCAGCGGCCGGCCTTGTCCGGGAAGGCCACGTGGGTGCGGTGGTTGGCGCTGTCGGTGTTGCGGCCGTCCCAGCAGCTCTGGAAGGTGAAGGTGCGCACCACGTCACTGCCCTTGGGGCAGATCGGGTACTTGTCCTTCAGCTGGCGGTCCTCGAAGCCGGTGCAGCTCCAGGAGGCGTTGGCATTGGCGTTGCCGTTGCTGAAGGCCTTGGCGTCACCCGTGATGATCCGCAGGAAGCGGGGCATCGCCTTGACCTGGCCGACGGGGCTCCCCTTGAAGGTGATCGAGACCTGCTTCGGCCGCAGGATCGTGCCGACGTTGGCGTCCTGCCCGCCGCCGGGGGCCTTGGCGTCCCGTTCCGCCCGGCCGTCGCGCAGCCGCAGCACCGGCCAGTAGTAGGTGGACTGGTCGCCGTTGCCGCAGGTGGTCCCGGAGGCGGCGAGGCTGTCGTTGGTGGAGAAGGCGTCGGTGGTCTTGTTGCCCACGTAGTCGTGCATGTGGTGCGCGCCGTTGGACACGCCGGGGGCGACGATGACGTTGTCGGGGTTGAAGTGGCCGTTCTCGTTGCGGCCGCACTCCGAGGTGAAGGAGCCCTTGGAGGCGCCCCCCGAGGGCGCGGGGGTGCGTACGTTCGGCCGTACGTTGGTGATGGAGACGAAGTCGCTCTTGGCCGGCCCGCCCTTCTGCCCGATGCTGCGGGCGGCGTCCGGGCCGGCGGCCGCCGCTGCCGCGGCGTCGGGGGCCGCGTCTTCCTGCGCGGGTGCCTCCTTCATCGCGCATCCGCTGAGCGCGTCCAGTCCCTCCGGGCGCCCGGAGGAGCGGCCTATCGCGTCGGACACCCGGCTGATGGTCGTGGCGCGCTGGTCCCGCAGGCTTCCGAGGAGGGCGTCCTTCTGGGACTTGTCCCGTACCTGTCCCGAGGCGAGCTGCCGGTAGGCGTCCGCCACCTGGACGTCCAGCTGGGCGAGGTTCTCGTCGACCTCGCCCCTGGCCTGGTCGGGTACGGAGGTGAGCTTGTCGCCCACGTCCGGACAGTCGATGGTGGCCGTCACCTGCCCCGAGCGGCCGTCCTGCCCGGCGTTCGCGTTGCCGGCGATGACGGCTACCCCGCCGCCGCCCAGCACCAGGGCGGAGACCGCCGCGAGGAGCTTGAACCGGGGGCGCCTGTGGCCCTTCTGACTCATGCGATCACTTCACTTCGTTGCGTCGGTGGGACATCTGAGGGGGTGAAACCCCCTGGTGGTGGGCCGGGTTGGCGGGGGAGGCGGGCGCCTGGCCCGCGTCGGAGACGGAGTCGAAATCGACCAGGCCGCTCTCCTCCAGGACCGTGATGTGGTCCAGCACGGTGCCGTTGGCCGAGGTGGCGAGGGCGCGCACCATGGAATTGCGGGTCTGCGCCCGGATCTGCGCCAGCAGGCCGAACACCTTGCCGTGCGCCCGGCGCAGCAGCTGGATGAACAGCCGCTCGTACTCGCTGTTGGGGGCGTTCGTCAGCTGGTTCAGCCAGTCCTGCTGCTGGGCGCTGGGCTTGTCGGGCAGGTCCATGCCGAGGGCCTGCCCGACCTGGAGCACCTGCCGGTCCAGCTCGGTGTGGCCCTCCACCAGGTGCTCCCCGGCCGTGCGCACCGAGGGACGGGTCCCGCGCTGCTGGGCCTGCCGTCCGGCGGGCAGCTCCCACAGCCCGGCGAGCCGTACCTTGCGGACGAAGTCCCGGTCGGCGGGGGTCAGGGGCCCGTACGCCGTGCTCATGGTCCCGGCGCCGTCGTCCTCGACACCGGGAGGCGCGGCGGGCCCCGCGGTGGCGGCCGAGGCCCGGTCGCCGAACTTCGAGACGGGAATCAGCAGCGCGATGAGCGTGACGGCCAGGGCGGTGATGACCAGACCGCTCCCGATCGTGTATCTCGTGGCCACCGACAAGCCGCTGACGGATCGCCGTCGCAATGACAGCACTGTGCCTCCTCGCTCCGTGGGCCGGCAGGAGGCGGGGGGCGGCCGTGGCCGCACACGCCGTGCGGTGCGCACCCGCACTCCTGGGGTGCCACGGGACGCTAGTGCCCCGCCAGGTGCCGCTGCGGAAGGACCATCACCATCGGATAAACATCCGGGCAAGCCCTCGGAGGACTGCTATCTTTCCGCGGTCGCGGCCGTGAGAGCGCCGGGCCCGGACGTAAACTGGAGCCCACCTGCGTCGCCCCCGACGGGCGCGTGACCGAAGGGGGTTGCCATGACGGTGCGGCCCGTTCCCGCTGGACCCGGCGGTACGGTCTGGGCACCCGAGACGGTCACGGCCGACCCGTACAACGCCCAGACGCCGTCGGCCGCGCTCGCCGAGCCGGTCACGCCCGTGGGCGCCTTCTTCGTGCGCGACCACTTCGGCATCCCGCGGGTGGACCCCGGCCGGTGGCGGCTGCGACTCGTCGGCGCAGCGGGGGCCGAGCCGGTCGACTTCGGCTACGGCGAGCTGCTCACGATGGGGCGCCGGGAGTTCGACGTCGTACTGGAATGCGCGGGCAACGACCGCACCCGGATGTCACCCCTGCCGCCCGGCCTGCCGTGGGGGCAGGGCGCCGTCGGGTGCGCGCGTTTCGCGGGGGTGCCCTTCCACCGACTGGCCTCCGAGGCCCGGATCGGGCCGGAAGCCGTGGAGATCGTCTTCACGGGAGCCGACTCCGGCACGGTGCACGGCCGCCCCGCGGCCTTCGAGCGCAGCCTCCCGCTCGCCGTGGCCCTCCACCCGGACACCCTCCTCGCCACCCACATGAACGGCGAGCCGCTCACGCCCGAGCACGGGGCGCCGGTCCGTCTGGTGGTCCCGGGCCGGTACGCGGTCGCCGACGTGAAGTGGCTGGTCGGGGCGCGGGCCGTGACGGAGCCCTTCGGCGGGGTCTTCCAGGCGGAGGAGTACGTCTACCGCGCGTCGCGGGGCACCCCCGACGGGCCCGTGACGACCGTGCGGGTCAAGTCCCTGATCACCGCACCCGCACCGGACTCCACGCTCCGCCGCGGCCAGGAGATCCTCGTGCGCGGCCGGGCCTGGTCGGGCGGAGGGGTGCCCGTACGGCGGGTCGAGGTGCGGGCGGAGTCCGAGGAGGCGGACTGGCAGGACGCGGTGCTCGACGAGCCGGCGTCCGGGCCGTACGCATGGACCGGCTGGTCGTACGCGTGGACGCCCCGCCGGCCCGGCCCGCACCGGCTGCTGGCCCGCGCGACCGACGAGCAGGGGCGGACCCAGCCGCTGCGGGCACCGTGGAACGCCGGGGGCTACGGCTGCAACCCCGTGGCATCCGTCGAGGTCGTCGTCGTGTGAGGCGTCAGTCGCGGCGTTCGGCCCCCGGGCAGAGGTCGAGCGGGTCACACAGCATGACGACCTGGTAGGGGCCTTCCCCGGGCTGCGTGCCGTGGGGCGCGAACCTCCATTGCGAGGGCTTGACGTGCCGCGTCCGCCCCTTCTTCTCCACATGGGCGTGCAGGGTGCGCGTCGCGGAGTCGTTCGTCTCCACCATGACCTCGTCCGCGGCGAGCGGGAAGTGGTCGTGCAGGAGGCACAGACCGAAGCGGTCCAGGTTCCCGTGCTTCTCGAGCACCCCGACCAGGTCCCGCACGAACTCCGCGTCCGACGGCCCCAGCCCTTGGGCTTCCTCGAAGCGGGGGAGCGGCTTCCGTGTAGTGGTTTCCTTCGTGTTCGTCATGACATGTCCCATGGGCGTGAGGGGATGATCCCCCGACCCCATCATCGATCGCCGACTGTTCTCCTGCAATCCGGATGGCGGCGGCCGGGAGGGTGAGGACCGGCCGACGGCCGCGCGTCCTCGTGCGAGGGGCCACACCTCGTGCTTAGCGTCCTTCGCAGTCGGGGTGCTGGACGAGGCGATGCGGACGGGGCGCTAGGCGATCGTGAAAACCCGGTGGTGGTTCCTGTTTCTGCTGCTGATCGTGGCCGTCATGGGGTGGGGAGGTGCGGCAGAGGCGTTCGAGGCGGACCGCGAATCCTGCGAGCTGGGAAGCCTGAAGGCCCGAAATCTGACTTCCAGGCTCGATTTCGACTATCATGACCGAGTTTATGCTCAGGTGACCTCGAATTTGACCTTTAGTCTTTCGTCGAAGGAGTGGCCCCTCGCGGAAGATCTGGCGCTCAGTGAGGAAACTGTCGCGCATCAAAATGCCATGCGCTGCCTGCTGCGTTGGGACGAAGACGTTCCGCGACCTCGTGAGTGGCGCCTACGCGACCCGCTGGTGACCGTGCGAGGCGACGCGGTCGCTGTGAATTATGAGGCGATCGCATGGGTCGAGCATGACAGAGTGTTCAGGGTCGGACCGTGGAGAATTGATTTCCCCAAGAATCACCGGAAGTGGCAGGTATTTCTTCGGCCATCGAGGGCGCTGGAGAATATCAATTGGGGCCAGGTCGAGGTGAAATTGAATGGGCTCGAAGCCCATAACATCTTTCCCACGCCATCGTCTGCCGACTCGGACCGTCTGGTGTGGTCCGAGGTGAAACCCGTCAATGTGCGGGTCGAGGTGGATCCGCCCTGGCAGCGCTCCTTCAACGTGGGCGAGAGGTGGTGGTCCCTGGGCTGGGCGGGTGTCGCCACATGGTGGGTGTTCACCTCGGCGGTGATCGTGCTGGCCGTGAGCTGGGCCTCGGGAAAGAAGTCATCCGGGCCGCCGGGATGGAGGGGGTTCAAGTGGGTGCTCGTGCTGTGGGCCGTACTCAGCGTGACGGTAGTCCTGATGCTGCGCCTGCTGATCTTGGAGCCGAAAACCATCAGTCCGTCGTGGCGCTACATCGTCGCCATCGCAGGGGGTCTGGCTCTGCTCCTCGCCGCCCGTCCATGGCGTCGCATCGTGTCGTTCCCCACCGTGCAGGAGTCCGGAGCCGAGGGCGTCCAACGCCGTCAGGCCCGGGCCGTAACCGTGACTGCTTCAGCCGTGGCCGTGTTCGGCTTCCTGCTGGTCGTGGACCCTCAGGTCTTCCACCTGACGGTGGACCTGACGCCGCGAAGGCCGCAGGCCGCTCCCGGTGTCGTCGGGCTCGTGCTGCTGGGACTGGCGACGCTGTGGCTGTGGCTCGCCGCGATGGCGGCGTGGGCGTGGTGCTTCGTGCGGGCAGGGGAAATGGTCCGGGAGTCCTGGAGTGCGGTGTGGGACGAGAAGCCGGTCCGCTGCACCCTGGCCGTGGGAGCCCTGCTGGCAGTCGTCGAAGCGGCCCTGATCGCTTCCTTCTGGTGGACGAGCGAGCGCAGCTGGGGGCGGCCCTACTGGCTCATCGACCCGTCCGGGACTGGCCGCGATTCCCAACGCATCCACTTTCTCCAGGAGTTCGCATTCTTCGGCCTCACATGGGTCTACGCCTACGCGTGGCTCCTGACGGGCATCGCGCTCATCGCGCTGCTGCACATCCGTGTCAAGGCCAGGCCGCCTCGGATTGAGGGTAAGGGCGAAGGGTCCTGGGTGGAGCCGACCGGTGTCAATCTCCTGCTGACAGCCGCGATCTTCGCCCTTGCCGTGGGGTTCAGGCAGGTTGAGTTCGCGGGTTCCAATGTGCTGTTCGGTATCTGGCTCCTGATGATGATCGGCTGCTTGTATGCCGTTGTCGGGGTCGGTCGACGGTTTTCCGTGCTGGGCCGGGGAGAACGGTTCTGCATTCGAAGACTGAGTACGAGGCGCGGTCGACGCGTCTTGCTGAGGAAGGCCCATGAATACCGCAACCTGCATCACAAGATCTACTCGTTGGACCGTGGTCGCGCAGAGGGCGGCCTGACGCGCGAGGAGCTGGAAAAGCAACTGGACCGGCTGCACCTATGGCTGTTCGACGGGTGGGACGAGGATCGTCCACCGCCCCCGATCTCCGTGCTGGACGCCGCCCTCAGCTGGGGACCGGCGCCAAGTGGCGACTGGTGGGAGAATGCCCGGTACGCCGCGCGCCTGGCCTTCTGCTTCGGGATCCCGGCCAGCATCGCCCTTGTCTGGCTCGGCTACCTCAGGGACTCCTGGACCCAGATGCTCACGTTCCAAGACCTCATCGGCGTGCCGCAGATGGTGGCGCAGTGTCTTGCGTGGCAGGTGACATGGGCCGGCGCGGGCCTGGCCCTGGGGGCGTTGTGGCGCGTGCTGCCGGGGGGCCGCAGTCCCGTGCGTGCGCTGAGTCTGACCGCCGCCTACGCCATCCCCGTCTGTGTGGGTGCCCTGGTCGCCCAGATCACCGACGTGGAACTCGGCTATGTCTTCCTGCACGTCGCGCTCATGCTGCTGGTGCTGACGCTCACCAGCATCTGGATGGACATGGCGACCTTCAGCGAGGAGAGGAAGTTCTGGCCCACTCGCCTCGGGTTGCTGCTGTCGGTCTACCAACTGCGCGGACTGTCCACACAGGTGGCCTACCTCCTCGTCCAGCTGGGGGCCGTCGTGGCGGTCTGGCACACCCTGGCCAGCAGCGCGTCCCGGCCGCGGTAGCTACGGGCTCCTCAGTCCTCCGAGCCCCGCAACCGTGCCTCCACGGACTCGACGAGACCGGCGATCACGCCGTCGGGTGAAGGGCTGTAGTGCGGCACCGCCCAGCGCGTGATCTTGGCGTCGATGATCGTGGGCCGGCCGGAGGCCAGGGCCGCGCCGAAGGCCTCCTCGAATTCCTCGAGCGTCTCCACCTGGTAGCCGTCCGCACCGCACGCGCGGGCGTACGAGGCGAAGTCCGGGTTCTGGAACTCGACGAGCGCGGACTCGCCGTACGTGACCAGCTGGAACAGCTTGATCAGCTTGAACTGCCCGTCGTTGAAGATGACCCAGATGACCGGGATCTCGTTCTCGACGGCGGTCATCAGCTCGAAGCCGGACAGCGAATAGCATCCGTCGCCGCAGCCGACGACGACGGTCCGCTCCGGGTGGGCGACCTTCAGGCCGATGGCTCCGTTGACGTGCCCGGCCATCGGCCCGAAGGAGCCGGCCTTGCGGAAGTTCTGCCCCTCCTCGAGCTCGACGTAGTACCCGAGCCATGCCAGATGGGCGCCCGCGTCGGCGAGCAGCACCCCCTGCGGGGGCAGCATCCGGCCGATGGACTGCGCGAGTTCGCCGGGGTGGATCTTTCCGGTGAGGTGGGTGATGTGCCGGGCCTCGTAGTCCCGGCCGTCGACCTCGACGGCCGGGACCTCGCCGACCTTCCGCTCCAGGGCGTCGACGAGGGCGGCCACTGCCGGACGCGCGTCGGACAGCAGCGCGTGGTCGGGGCGGTAGGCCTTGTGGAACTCGCCCTCCGAGATGTTCACATGGATGAGCACCTTGTTCTCGAACAGGTCCTCGCGGTAGTTGAACGTGGCGTGCTGGTTGAGGGAGTTGCCGATGCACAGCACGACGTCGGCCTCGCGGAAGGCCTTCCAGGCGCTGGAGTGGCCGCTGTCGGCGAACACGCCGACCGAGAGCGGATGACCCTCGGACACGATGCCCTTGCCGTCGAGGGTGGTGAGCAGCGGGATCTGGAAGCGTTCGATCAGCCGCTTGATCTCGGCTCCCGCCCCGCTCCGCACCGCGCCGAAGCCGACGAGCGTGACGATCCGCTTCCGCTGGGCGAGGGCCTCCGCCAGTACCGCCGCGATCTCCTCGACCCGTGCGGGGTCGGGCAGGACCGGTGCCACCTCGAGCCTCGGCGGCCGGAAGTCCGTGACCTCGACGCCGCGGTGGGTCAGGTTCTCGGGTACGTGGATGTGTACGGGCCCGGGCCGGCCCTCGAAGGCGATGTTGACCGCCTCCTCCAGGACGTCGCAGGTGTCGGCGATATCGGTGAGCAGGAAGGACTTCTTGGTCGTGGCGGCGAACATGGCCTGGGAGTCGGGCGTGCCGTTCAGGCCCGAGGTTTCGTTGAGCGAGCCCCAGCCGCGCCACTTCATCGACGCGTATCCCGATACGGCGAGGACCGGGTAGGAGTCCGACATGGCCACGGCCAGCCCCGAGAACAGGTTGAACGCACCCGGCCCGGCCGTCGCGAAGCAGAAGCCCAGCCGGTTGGTGTACATGGCATAGCCGCAGGCCATGAAGGAAGCCGCCTGCTCGTGCCGGGTGATGACGGGCCGGATCTTCTCCGAATGCTTCAGCGCCAGCATCAGACCGGCCGCGTTCTCCCCGGCACCCCCGAAGGCCGCCCGTACCCCGACGCCCTCCAGTCCCTTGACGATGGCCTCGTAGACTCTCATCGGGCCTTCCTCATCCGTCCCAGCGCGAGGCGTGCCGACGGTGGGCGTCGGTCAGGCCGTTCTGGAAGAACCGGTCGTAGTACTCGGGTTCGACGTGGTGCGCCTGGAGCCAGATGCCGGGCACGTGGACGGCGTCGGTGTGTGCGGGGAACCGTCCGTGGGTCTCGTGGATGTACACGCAGATGTCCCGCACGCAGTCGATCACCTGCCGGTCGTACTCGCTGGCCTCGGCGAGGTAGCGCTGTGCGTAGTCGTCCTTGTAGATGCGGGCGAAGACCTCCTTGTCCGCGTAGATGCCGTCCTTGCCGAACTTCGACCGGACGACCGCGTCGACGGCGTCCCGCATCGACGGGTGGTTGGGAGGGCAGGCGGCCTTGATGAGGTGTTCACCGCCGGCCCGCAGGCCCACCGGGTGGGCCCGCAGCTCGGCGTACTTCGGCAGCGGCACGTGCCAGCGCAGGATGTCGGCGGGGCGGAACTTCGGGGTGACGAAGTCGAAGCCCAGCATGCGACCGTAGGCGCGGGAGAACTTCGGGTCGCCCAGCATGATCTGGGGGCTGATCGTCGCGTGGATCCAGGCACCGAGCCCCATCGCGTCCGCGACCAGCATCATGTTCTGCAGCAGCAGGTCGGCTTCCACCTGGGTGCGCATCGGCCCCAGGGCGCCGAGCGGCATCTTGAGGCCGGCATTGAGGAAACCGTTCTTGATCCACTTCTTCACCCCGGCCGGGCGGTAGAAGTTGCGGTCGTCGACGAGTGTGGGCCGGGCTCCTTCGGGCTGGGTGAGCAGGTACATCAGCGCGTTGACGTACTGGTGGGAGAGGTCGACCACCGGCAGGAAGAGCGTGGTGCCCGGGAGGTTGGACAGGAACCGGTTGGAGTCGAGGTAGGCCGGGAAGTCGCGCATCCCCTCGGCGACGTCCAGCCGGTGGTCCAGTACCCGCACCTTCGCCCGGCGCGCCCGTTCGACCAGCGTGTCCGGGTCGAAGGCGCGTTCCGGGGAAGGAGGCAGTTTCCTCAGGTAGTACGTGCCACTGTCGTTGATCATGAAGAAGTGGGTGGCCTGCGCGTTGTCGGGGCTGCCGGCGGTCCGCCCGGTCATGTTCAGGTTCGGCTTGGCCATGATGGGCTGGTGGTCGCGAGGGTCCTCGAAGGGCCGGTCGGGCATGGTGAGCCCCGAGGAGCCGGTGAGGGCGATGAGCACCGCCTCTTCCAGCTCGTCCAGCGGCTCCGGCCGGTGCGGGGAGTCGTAGCTCATCGACCCGGCGGGCACGGAGGCGCCCCTGCTGACCCGGTGGGTGCGCCGCTTGAAGACCGTCTCCAGCAGCGGACGGGCCAGGAGGTCTTCCAGGCCGGGGTGGCGGCCGGCGCCTTCGGGTGCGGTCATGGCCTTCTCCCGCTCAGCCCCGGCCGCGGCCGGTGTTGTTGCGGACGGGCTGGACCGGGCGCCAGGGCGCGAACGCACTGGACCCGCGCGGCAGGACGCTCGCCAGCTCGGGGCAGTGCCGCAGGATGACGCTCGTCATGCCGCCCCGTTCGATCCAGTCCATGCCGAGCGGTGTGTAGACCTCCGGCCGGAAGTCGACCGTGAGGAAGCGGTCGCTCTGCAACCGTCGGCTGGCCATCAGGATGAAGACGCGGAAGGCGGTGTCGCTGAAGCCGAAGCCCGCGGGCGGGTTCTCGGCGAAGAGCCCCACCACGGTGTCGATGTCGTCCACCGAGCGGTAGACGTCCCGCAGTCGCGCGACCGTCTCCGGGTCGGAGGACAGGTCCTCGAACCGCCGGATCCGCGGCTTGTGCAGGCCGGCCCGGAAGTCGTTGTAGCGCGGGACGCCGCGGCGCCGGGTGCGCACCAGGTCGACCACGGACAGGTCGATCACCTCCCCGTTCCGGTGGAACGTCTGGAGCGCGCGCGGGAAGTTGTGCAGGGTGATCGCTCCAGGGTTGGCGATGCCCAGCGAGTACAGGGAGTTGACCAGACCGGTCTTGCGGATGAGCGGCTCCGCGGCGGCGCCCTGGAGGTCGTCGAAGCCGAGGGTGTCGAGCCGCCGGCCGAACCGGTGGTCGACGAACTCGTAGTCGTCCGGGATCAGCGGGTGCATCCGGTAGACGGTGACGAACTCCTCCGTGAGGGCGTACGGGGCTCCGTGGTGGTCGGGCAGGGTCTTGGGGATGCCGCCCTGCCCGTTCGCCTCCAGCAGCCAGACGCCCAGCTGGTCGAGCCAGTTCTTCGGCGGCCCCTGCCAGTTCGTCTTCATGCCGATGTCGAGAGCCTTGGTGGCGAGGATCGCGGGGGTCCACTCGACCGTGTGGATCTTGGCGATCAGGGCGGAGACGACCAGCCGCGCCGTGTGGTAGACCCGGTCCTCGTCCATGTACGGATACTCGTGCCGCAGTGCTTCGCACACCGCGTTGTGCTCGCGGGCGAACAAGGTGTGCACGGCGCTGAGGCCCAGCCACCAGTTGTCGCTGAACCCGGTGACCGGCATGCCGTTCGGGCCCTGCGGCAGGTGTCCCCCCTCCAGCCGCAGCCCGGCACCGCCGTCGGGCTCGCGCAGGGACCTCGCGACGGCCTGGTCGCCGCCGTAGACCTCCGAACCGTCCCACCAGTGCGACACGCCGCTCGCGAACACGATCGGCGACCGACCGTCCCCGGCCGGGTCCAGCGCCTCGTCCTCGCCGAAGCGCATCACCTTCTCGGGGGGTCCGCCCGGGGTGTTCTGCCAGCTCCCGCCGGGCGGCAGGGGCACCTCGACGCTCCGGGTGCCCACCGGGAACCTCTTGTGGTTGACCCAGTCGTGCACCTGGAACTGGATCCACGCGGCGGCGATGACGTTCAGCGACTTCGCGGGGATGAAGGCCTCGCGCTGGAGCAGTTCCCTGCTGACGGTGACCGGGTTCGGGGTGTCGAACCGGTCCGGGCGGTACACGGGCGGCATGGTGCGGCCGAAGGTCGCGCCGACGGCGCCCATCCGCGGCGCCGACAGATCGTTGTAGGTGCCGTCGTAGCTGCGCCTGACCAGCAGTTCCTCATCGACGGGTGGCTCCACCGGCTGGGCCTTGGGCGGGGCCTCGTGGACTTCGGTGTCGATGAGGTTGTGCCGGCGCAGCGTCTGCCGGAAGGCCATGAGGTTCAGCAGGCCGAGCGGGGTGGGCAGCCGGTCCCACGGGACGAAGCGGTTCACGGCGTGGAAGGCGGCCCGCAGCGGTGCCCCGAGCAGGACGTTGCGCCGCGGCTCGACCGTCAGGAAGCGGCGGCCCAGGCGGTGGGCGCTGCTCGCCTCGTAGGCGAGCTTGCGGGCACGGTTGAGGTTGCCCAGGGGGCGGAAGGCCTCCGAGGTGTGCCACGGGTTGAAGGCGAGCAGGTCGACCCGCGTCTCGGCGGCGCGCGCCTCGGCGGAGTGGATGTCCTGGCGCGGGACGGTCAGCGTGGCCACGGGCACGACGGGCGCGTCCTGCTCCTTCCACTCGGCCGCGCCGTCCTCGATGGGGGTGCGCCGGGGGTCCGCGTAGCGCTGCACGCACAGCTCGAAGACGACGTCCGCCTCGCGCAGCCGCTGTGACAGCTCGCGCCGCAGGTAATCGGGATCGGTGAGCGGGGGCGCCGGTGCCGTGGCGGCGTCCGTGGCGGGCCGCAGCTGGTAGCGCACCGGTCCCGAGCCGCCCCACAGGATCGCGCCGCGGCTCCAGTACGTCTCCAGCGCCATGCTGGACGGGGTGCGCCCGGTTCCCGCGATGACGTTGCGCCGCATGCGGCCGGCCGTGGACCAGCCGACGGCCAGGGGCAGCTTGACGAACAGCGCGAAGCCCTTGGCGGGCCGCGACTCGGCGCCCGCCATCGCCTTCGCGAAGGCGACGAACTCGCGTGCGTTGCGGGCGTGGGAGACCGGGAAGCTGGTCATCAGCAGGTCGTGGGTCTCCTCGGGCCCCACCTCGACCCGCAGCGCCGCCCCCCGCAAGTCGGGTGCGAAGTCGGGCCGGCGGACGCCGCTCGCGTGGGACAGCCGGACCGTGACCGGGTACTCGGCCCCGGGTGCGGCGAAGCCCGTCCGCAGGGCCTCGGGGAGGTCGTCGTGGAACCGCAGACGGGCGTTCTCCACGCCGAGGACCGCCTTGGCGTGGAAGGTCCTCTCGAGGGCCGCGGAACCGCTGCGTCTCTTCACCTTGAGCTGCACCCGCAGGAGGTCGTCCGCCAGTCGCTCGAAGATCAGCCGTTCGGCTTCCGGGCTGCCGCCGACGTAGCGCTCGTACCGCTCGACCTCGTCCATGCGTGCCTCTTCACGAAGGGGGTTCTCGTGCACTCCACACGAGGTTTCCCTACCTCCCGGGCGGTGTCGTGCGGAGTGAGGCAGACGGGTTGCGGGGGGACAGGGTGACGGGCAGTTGGTCGAAGCCCACGTGGCGTCCGTTCTCGTACCTGCGGGTGGCGGGGCCGCACTGTCGCAGCGGAGGGTGGCGCAGCAGTTCGGTGAGTACGGAGACCAGTTCGGCGCGCGCCAGATGGGCGCCGAGGCAGAAGTGGATGCCGTAGCCGAGGGACAGGTGCCTGCCGGCGCCGTCCCGGCCCAGCCGGAAGGAGCAGGGGGCGTCGAAGACCGCGGGGTCGTGGTTGGCGGCGCCGGTGAGCAGCAGGACCCGTGAGCCGGCCGGGACCTCCGTTCCCGCGATGGTCGTGTCGCGGGAGGTGAGGCGGGAGCCGTGGTCGACCGGTGGCCACAGCCGCAGGGTCTCCTCCACCGCGTCGGGGATCAGCTCGGGGGCGGCGCGCAGCCGGCGGTCCAGCTCCGGGTCGCGGGCGAGGTTCCACATCAGGTGGGCCAGGGCGTTCATCGTCGTCTCGTGGCCCGCCACCGCGAAGGACACGAGCATGACGTGCAGTTCCTCATCGGTGACCGGCCGGCCGTCGAAGTCGGCGCGGACGAGCGCGGAGAGGTGGTCGTCCCCCGGTTCGTCGCGGGCGCGGCGGATCTCCCGGTCGAAGAGCGCCGAGAAGGCGGGCCAGAAGCCGTCCGGTCCGGCGTCCTTCGGCATGCGCTCCCAGGTCGTGCGGGTCAGGGCGCGGATGTGCCCCTGGGCCTCCTCGGAGAACCCCACGGCGAGGCCCAGGGCGGCCAGTGGCAGCGGTACGGCGACCCGTTCCACGAGGTCGCCGCCGCCGGCCCGGGCGAGGGGGCGGATCAGGGAGGCCACCAGGGCGTCGATCCGGGGCCGCAGGGACTCGACGGCAGCGCGGGAGAAGGAGGGCTTCATCAGGTTGCGGTAGGCGGTGTGCAGCGGTGGGTCGTATTCCAGCGGGGCGAAGTACGGGGTGCCGGGGGCGCGGGGGCAGAACACGCCGGAGCCCGAGGTGAACAGGGTGTGGTCCTTCATGGCCGCCTGCACGTCGGCGTGCCGGGTCAGCAGGTGCAGCCCTCCGTGCGCGGGGGTGTGCGCGACCGGGCCGGCTTCGCGCAGCGCGTCGTGCACCGCGTGGGCGAGGTCGGGGGTGAACTCGGGGGAGTGGTGGTCGAAGTGCCGGACCTGGCGGGCCACTTCGGTCGGGTCGGGGCGGTCCAGGAACTCCCGTACGAGGGTCTCCCAGGCGGCGAAGTGCGGTCCGCCGATGAAGTGGCCGCAGGGCAGCGACGCGAGCCGGGCGCCGGGGACGGCGGCGGCCAGGCGTTCGGAGTTGACCGGGAGGACGAGCCGGTCGTGGGCGGTGGCCACGACGAGCGTGGGGAGGTCCAGGCCGGGCAGGTCCGCCCGGACGTCGGCGCGCGCGACCAGGTCCGCCTGGGCCAGGATGCCGGGATTGACGGCGGCGGCCACGGCCCCGGCCGCTTCCGCCAGAGCGGGCGGCGTGAGGCGGGCCAGATCGCCCGGATCGAGCCCCAGCAGCAGGAAGAGCCTGGCCAGCGCGTCGTGTTCGCCCGCCGCCGCCAGGTGGCGCCACAGGTCGAGGGTGAGCCGCAGGTGCGGATCGGGTACGGCGAAGCCGGCGGTCAGGACGAGCGAGCGCACCCGGCGGCGGTGCCGGGCGGCGGCCCGTACGGCGACGGGCACGCCGAGGGAGTAGCCGACGACGGAGAAGCGGTCGTGGCCCGCCTCCGCGGCCGCTTCGGCCAACCGGTCGGCCAGCGCGTCCAGTTCGAGCGGACCGGGGGGCAGGGGGACGCCGCCCGACCCCGGGTAGTCCGGGGCGATCACCGTGTGGTGCCGGGCGAGTCCGGCGATCAGCGGGCCGAAGTTCGCCGCGGCGCTGCCGGCGGCGCCGTGTGCCAGCACGACCGCGGGTCCCTTTCCTGCCACGGTGACCCCGGGCGCCCTCGCCGAACTCTCTTTGATTTCCGACCGCTTGATTTCCGTCCGCATGGCCGCATCGTAGCGATGTGTCGAAGGTCGAATTACGCGATGACCCATCGGGATCGTCATACAAAATACCGAAGGCGTTGATCCATTCGGGTTGCGGCAACCGAAGTTGACCCCTGTGACGTGCTACGTTCCTGATGATCATCGAATCCCCCCTCCTTTTCGCGAGGATGTGCGTGCATCTTTCCAGCGGATCAGCCGAATATGTGAACAATCCGATTGCTGTCATTGGAATGGGATTTCGTGCGGCCGGCGGAATTTCCTCGGCAGCCGAACTCTGGGAATTCACCGCGGCCGGCGGCGACGCGTCCGGGGAGGTCCCGCCGGACCGCTGGGAGCCCTACGGACGTCCCGGTACCGAGCCGGCGGAGGTCCTGCGGCGCACCACCTCACGCGGCTCCTTCATGGCCGACATCGCCGGATTCGACGCCGCGTTCTTCGGCGTGTCGGCGCACGAGGCCCGGCAGTTGGACCCGCAGCAGCGCATCACCCTGGAAGTCGCCTGGGAGGCCCTGGAGCACGCCGGCATCCCCCCGCGCTCCCTGGAGGGCACCCACACCGGCGTCTACGTCGGCGTCGGCTCCGACGACTACGGGCGGCGGCTGCTCGAAGACCTGCCGCGCATCGAGGCGTGGACCGGCATCGGCGCCTCGCCCTGCGCCGTCGCCAACCGGGTCTCCTACACCCTGGACCTGCGCGGGGCCAGCCTCAGCGTCGACACCGCCTGCTCCTCCTCGCTCGTCGCGGTCCACCAGGCGTGCCAGGCGCTCCGGCTCGGAGAGGTGCCGCTGGCACTCGCGGGCGGGGTACTGGTCATGTCCGGGCCCGGGCTCACCGTCGTACTGGACGCGGCCGGCGCGATCTCCCGCGACGGCCGCTCCAAGCCCTTCGACGCGGCGGCCGACGGCTACGGCCGGGGCGAGGGCTGCGGAATGGTGGTGCTCAAGCGCCTGGCCGACGCGCACCGCGACGGCGACCGGGTCCTCGCCGTCATCAGGGGCAGCGCCGTGTGCCAGGACGGCCGTACCGACGGCATCATGGCGCCCAGCGCACAGGCCCAGGCAGAGGTGATGCGGCGGGCCTGCGCGGCGGCCGCGATCGACCCCGCGGACATCGACTACGTGGAGGCGCACGGCACCGGCACCCGCGTCGGGGACCCAGTGGAGGCGAGCGCGCTCGCCGAGGTCGTCGGAGCCGGCCGGGGCGCCGGGCACCCCTGCCTGATCGGATCGGTGAAGTCCGGCATCGGGCACCTGGAGGCGGCCGCGGGGATCGCCGGCCTGGTCAGGACCGTGGAGTCGCTGCGCCGCGGGATGCTGCCGGGTCTGCGGACCGTCGACGGGCCGACACCGGCCGTGGACTGGGACGCCTCGGGCCTGCGGCTCGTCACCGCCACCACGCCCTGGCCGCCCGCCCGCGACCGGGTGCGCCGGGCGGGCGTCTCCGGCTACGGCTACGGCGGCACCGTCGCGCACCTCGTGCTGGAGGAGGCCCCGGCGGACGCCGCCACCGGATCCCCCCTCGCCGAGAGCGGCCGCGGGCCCTGGGTGTTCCCGCTGTCCGCCGCCTCGCCCGACGCGCTCCGCACGGCCGCGGCCCGCCTGGCGGACCACCTGGAGCGCCCCGGCAACCGGCCCGGGCCGGACCCGGTCGACGTCGGGCACACCCTGGCCTGCCGCCGCCAGCACCTGCCGTACCGCGCCGCCGTCGTGGCCGCGGGCCGCCCCGCCCTCGCCACCGCGCTGCGCGCCGTGGCCGGGCCGGACCTGCCACCGCCGCCCGCCGCTCCCGCCACGGAGCGCGACGCGGTGTGGATCTACTCCGGGCACGGCTCGCAGTGGCCGGGCATGGGGCGCGAACTCCTCGCGACGCAGCCCGTGTTCGGCCGGGCGCTGGCGGAGATCGACGACATCTGCCGCGAGGAGATGGGGTTCTCGCCCAGCGAGGCACTGCGCGACGGGGCCCTCGGGGCCACCGACCGCATCCAGGTACTGATCTACGCCGTCCAGGTCGGCCTGACGGCCGTGTGGCGGGACACGGGCCTGCGGCCGGCCGCGGTCATCGGCCACTCGGTCGGCGAGATCGCCGCCGCCGTGGCGGCCGGGACGATCACCGCCCGCGAGGGCGCCCGCCTGGTGTGCCGCCGCTCCCGGCTGCTCCGGGAGGTCGTCGGGCACGGCGCCATGGTGATGGTGCCCCTGCCCTTCGAGGAAGCGGAGCGCAGGCTCCGCGCGCGGGCCGACGCCGGGCCAGGCGCCGCCGTGACCGCCGCCATCGCCTCGTCCCCGCACTCGTGCGTGATCTCCGGCGCACCGCACGCCATCGAGACCCTCACCAGGACCTGGCTGGCCGAGGGCCTGCCGGTCCGCCGGATCGACTCCGACGTCGCCTTCCACGGGCCGCAGATGGACCCCTTGTGCCCGGGCCTGGTCGAGGCGGCGGGCTTCCTGTCCCCGACCGCGCCGCGCGTCCCGCTGTACGGCACGGTCCTGGCCGACCCGCGCGACGGCGCCGTGCGCGACGGCGCCTACTGGGCCGCCAATCTGCGGGCCCCCGTCCGGCTCGCCGCCGCGGTGAGCGCCGCCGCGCAGGACGGACACCGGCTGTTCCTGGAGGTCTCCCCGCACCCGGTGGTCTCCCACTCGGTCAACGAGACCCTGGCGGACACCGTCACCGAGGGGCTGTGGGTCGCCCACAGCCTGCGCCGCGACCAGCCCGAAGCCGCCACGCTGCTGGACAACCTCGGGGCGCTGTACGTGCACGGCGCCCGGGTGGACTGGCCGGCGCTGCACCCGGGCGGCCGGCTCACCGATCTGCCGCCCACCGCCTGGCAGCACACCCGCCACTGGGTCGACGCCCCGCCGCAGCCGGCCGCGGGAACCGGCCTCCACGACCGCGAGCGGCACACGCTCCTCGGCGCCCTCGTGGAGGCCCGCACCGGTCCGTCGGCGCGGTTGTGGCTCACCCGCCTGGACCACGCGAGCCGCCCCTACCCGCTCACCCACCCCGTCCAGGGAACCGAGATCGTCCCGGCGGCGGTCCTCCTGAACACCCTCCTGCACGCGGCGCACCCGCCCGGCGCCCGGCCGTTCACCGCCGGCGCGGCGCTGCGCGACGTGCGGCTGCGCATCCCGGTCGGCGTGGACGGCGCCCGCGAGGTGCAGGTCGTGCACCAGGGCGACAGCCTGCGCCTGGCCACCAGGACGCAGGACACCGGCGACTGGCTCACCCACACCACGGCCCGGACCGCGGACCTCGCCCCGGGCGCGGGCGCGGGCGCGGCCCCGGGCACCGCCCGCCCGGGACCGGCCGAGTGCCCCGCCCCGCTCGACACCGCGTACGTCCCCACGCGGCTCGCCGCCCTCGGCGTCGCCGCCATGGGCTTCCCCTGGCGCTTCACCGAGCTCCGCCAAGGACCCGCCGCGCTCTACGGACTGGCCGACGCCGGGCCGGGCGGCCGGGACTCCGCAGGGAGCTGGGCCGGCCTGCTGGACGCCGCGACCTCGATGGCCTCCGTCGCCTTCACCGGGTCCGCGACCCTGCGCATGCCGGCCGCCATCGCCGAGGTCGCCGTATGCGGCACCCCGCCGGCGCGGGCCCACATCCTGGCCCGGGTGACCGGCACCGACACCGTCGACGTGTTCCTGGAGTCCGAGGACGGCTCCGCGACGGCCGTCCTGCGCGGGCTCCGGTTCGGCCTGCTGGAGCCGCCCGCCTCCCACGCGGCGCCGTCGGCCCTGCTGCACCGCACCGTATGGCAGCCGTTCGCCGCCGGGCCTGCCGCCGGGCCCGCCACCGGGGCCCACGGTGACCGGCCCGTCGTCCTCGTCGGCGGTGACCAGCGGCTGCGCGCCGTCCTGGCAGCCGCGATCGGCAGCCGGCTGCGCACGCTCGACGACCCCCGCGAGCTGCCCGCCGACGCGCACCCCACCGTGCTGATCGCCGCTCCCGACGTCCGCGGCGGGGCCGTCGACGGCCGGGCCGCCGAGCGGGCCGCCCTGCTCGTGCTGCGCACCCTGCGCACCCGTACGCCGCACCCGGCGGACCCGGGCGGCCGGCTGTGGTGCCTGACCACCGGAGTACGAGAGGCCGCCGGCGCCGCCGCGCTGCCCCAGGCGCCGCTCTGGGGCCTCGCGCGGATCGCCGCCGAGGAACGGCCCGACGTGTGGGGCGGCCTGGTGGACCTGCCCGCCGAGCCGACCGCGCGGGACGTCGCGACCCTGTGCGCCCTGCTGGAGCGCGAGCACACCGAGGACACCCTGTCGATCCGTCAGGGGCTGGTCGAGACGGCCCGGCTGGCGCCCGCCACCCCCGCGGCCGACGGCGGCGTACGGTGCCGGGCCGACGGCACCTATCTCGTCACCGGCGGGCTGGGCGCCCTCGGCCTGGAGGTCGCCGCCCACCTGGCCGCCCGGGGAGCGCGCCGGCTGATCCTGCTGGGCCGCACCGGCCTGCCCCCGCGCGGGCAGTGGGACACCGTCGCCGATCCGGCCGCCCGCGCCCGGATCGACGCCGTGCGCGCACTGGAGGCCACCGGGGTCACCGTCCGCGTCCTGGCCGGCGATGTCACCGACCCCACCGCGCCCGCTCGCCTGCTCGACACCGACCAGCTCGGCCTGCCGCCCGTACGCGGCGTCGTGCACGCGGCCGGAACCGTCGTCAACCGCAGGCTCGACGCCCTCACCGACGACCAGCTGCGCGCCGTGTTGCGGCCCAAGACGGCGGGAGCCCTGGCCCTGCACCGCCTCTACCCGCCGGGCAGCCTCGACTTCTTCGTGCTGTTCTCCTCCGCCGGCCAGCTCTTCCGGCTCCCGGGCCAGGGCGCCTACGCCGCGGCCAACGCCCATCTGGACGCCCTCGCCGCCCACCGCCGGGCGGCCTCGCCCGGGGACACCTCCCTCTCGCTGGCCTGGACCAGCTGGCGCGGACTGGGCATGTCCACCTCCTCCGACGCCATCGACGCGGAACTCGCCGCCCGCGGCACCGCGGACATCACCGCCGAACAGGCCCTGCGCACCTGGGACATGACCGCGGGCACCGGCGCCGCGCACCTCGCGGTGTTCCGGCTGCTCCCGGCGGACCCGACCGTGACCCGGCCCCCGCTCCTGCGCGACCTCACCGCACCCGCACCCGTACCCGCGCCCGGCCGGTCCGGCGACCGGCCGCGCCCGCCCACCGCGGCCGCCCGCCTGGCCGGCCTCACCGGCGACGGCCTGCGGGCCGCGCTCCTGGCCGAAGTGACCCGAGCGGCCGCCGAGACGCTCGGCACCCGCCCCGAGTCCGTCCCCGCGCACCGCGCGCTGCCCGACCTCGGCATGGACTCCCTGCTCTCGGTCCGGCTCCGGCGCGCCCTGGAGATCCGCATGGGGGTGGCCCTGCCGGCCACCCTCCTGTGGAACAGGCCCAGCACGACGGCGATCACCGACCACCTCACCGACCTGCTCGAGCACGCCCACGAGCCGCAGACCACCTCCATCGGAGCCGCCCCGTGACCACCGCCGCCTTCCCCCGCGACCCGATCGCCCACTTCGGCGCGTCCCGCGAAGCGATGCACGACGGCCCGCCCGCCGAACGGGAGCGGCTGCAACTCGAGGCGCTGCGCGACCGGTTCGCCCAGCTGCGCGGCCGGCTGCCGGCGCTGGACGTCCTCGCCGACGAGGCCGCGCTGTACCAGGTACGCGCGCTCGAGGACATCGCGCCGCTGCTGCTGGCCCACACCGTCTACAAGTCCTACCCCGCCTCCCTGCTGGCCTCCGGCCGCTTCGACCGGCTCACCCGCTGGCTCCAGCGCCTGACCACGCTCGACCTGTCCGGCGTCGACGCCTCCGGCTGCGAGAGCGTCGACTCCTGGCTCGACCTGCTCGACACCACCACCGACCTGCGCGTCGCGCACTCCTCCGGGACCTCCGGCACCCTGTCGTTCCTGCCCCACACCCACCGGCAGTTCGACGACCTGTTCCGGATCGTCGGCCTGGACGTGCTGGCGCCGGACGGCGCTCCCGTGGACGTGGTGTGGCCGTCCTACCGGTACGGCCGCAGCGGCATCGCCCGCTGCGGCCGGGCGATGGCCGAGCGCTACGCCCGTACCGAGGACCGCTTCCACGCCCTGCACCCCGGCCCGATGAGCGCGGACGTGATGTACCTGGCGGGACGGCTGAGGTCCGCCGCTCTGCGCGGGGACCGGGCCCCGGTCGAGGTCCCGCCGTCCCTGTCCGCCCGGCACCGGGAACTGCTGGAGGCACAGCGCCCCGGCGAGGCCATGGCCGCGTACGCCCGCGACCTCGCGGGACGTCTCGCGGGCCGCCGGGTCATCGCCATGAACACCTGGAACCTGCTGTACGCCGTCTCCCGCGCCGGGCTGGCGCAGGGCCTGGAGAACGTCTTCGCGGCCGACTCGGTCGTCATGCCCGGCGGCGGCGCGAAGAACCAGGCCGTACCGGACGACTGGCAGGACACCGTCCGGCGGTTCTTCGGCGTCCCCCGGCTGCGGCACATCTACGCCCTCTCCGAGGTCATGGCCCTCAACGACCTCTGCACGGCGGGCCGTTACCACATCGACCCCTGGGTGGTGCTCTACGTCCTCGACCCCCTCACCGGGCGTCCGCTGCCGCGCACCGGCAAGCAGACCGGCCGCGCGGCCTTCTTCGACCTGATGGCCGAGGTCCACTGGGGCGGCTTCGCCTCCGGCGACCGCGTCAGCGCGGACTACTCGCCCTGCTCCTGCGGCCGGACCACCCCCCACCTCGACCGGCGCATCGAGCGCTACGACACGGACCAGGGCGGCGACGACAAGATCACCTGCGCCGCCGCCCCCGAAGCCCACGCGCAGGCCCTGGACTTCCTGGAGGCCACGCGTGTCTGACCCGTACGACGCCCCGGCGGCCGCCGCCGTCCTGCGCGGCCGGACCGTCACCGGCCCGCCCGTCCGCTTCGCCGCCCGCGACGGCCTCGGCGGATTCCTCAGCCCCGATCCGCACGCCCTGCTGCCGCGCCTGCCGCTGCGCGACCCGCACTCCATGGCCGCCCTGGGCTCCCTGCGCTACCAGGAGATCGAGGACTACCTCGCGGAACTGGGCCCCCTGCTGGATCCCGGCCGCAACGCGCTGATCGCGCAGGCCGTCGAACGGTCCGCGGCCTGGTCGGACCTGACTGCCCCGCTGCTGCGCACCACGTACGCCCATCTCCCCGCGCTCTTCACCCGCGAGGCGGTCCGCGCCGTCGCCGAGCACACCGTGGGCCTCGCGGCGCTCGACGGCTGGAGGCGCGTACCGCAGCCGGACGGCCGCAGCGCCGCCGTCCGCGCGGTGGGCAGCCGCACCGTCCACGTCATCGCCGGCAACAGCCCCCTGATCGCCGCCCTCACGGTGATCCGCAACGCCCTCACCCGGGGCGACGCCATCGTCAAAACACCCTCGAACGACCCGCTCACCGCACCCGCCATCGCCCGCACCGCCGCGGCCATGGCCCCCGGCCACCCGCTCACCGCCCACCTGAGCGTGCTGCACTGGAAGGGCGGCGACACCGCCTTCGAGGAACACCTCTACCACCCCGCGCACGTGGAGAAGATCGTCGCCTGGGGCGGGTTCGCCTCCGTCCGGCACGTCACCCGCTACCTGCGCCCCGGCCTCGAACTCATCGCCCTCGACCCCAAACTCAGCGTCTCCCTCATCGGCCCCGAGGGATTCGCCACCGAGCAGGCCATGGCACTGACCGCCCGGCACGCAGCCGCCGACGTCGCGGCCCTCAACCAGCTCGGCTGCATGAACTCCCGGGTCGTCCACGCCGTCACCGGCACCGACCGCGCCGGCGTCGCCCGGGCCGAGGCCTGGAGCGAGCTCCTCCACCACGAGATCCAGCGCCTGCCCGAGGCGATCAGCACCCCCGCACGCCGCTTCGACCCCGAACTGCGCGGCAGGCTCCAGGCGTTGCGCACCGTCCCCGACTGGTACCGGGTCTTCGGAGGGCGTCAGGACGAGGGCGCGGTCGTCGTCTCGCTCACCGGCGAAGCCGTCGACTTCACCGACCGGCTCTCCGGACGGGTCGTCAACGTCGTTCCCACCGACGACGCGCACACCGCCGTGCGCGGCCTCACCTCGGCGACCCAGACCCTCGGCGTCTACCCCGACACCCTGCGCCTCGCCCTGCGCGACATCGCACCGCTGTACGGGGTGCAGCGCATCGTCGCCCTCGGCTACGCCACCCACTACCGGCCCGAACTGCCGCAGGACGCCATGGAACCGCTGCGCCGCATGATCCGGTGGATCACCGACGAGAGCGCCGACCCCGCGCTGATCTCCCCGGCCGAATGCCTCGGCCCGCTCCCCGCGACCGCCCGGCCCTGCCCGACCGCCCAGCCCCGCGCGACCGCCCCGACCGGCACGCCGCGGTGAGGCTGCCCGCCCCGCTCGCCGTCCGCTCCGCCGCCGTCCACCTCCCCGGCGGCCGGCAGACGGTGGCCGACGCCGTCGCCGCCGGCCGGCTCACCGCCGCCGACGCCTCCCGCAGCGGCTACCGGGCCCTGCCGGTGGCGGCGCCCGGGGAGACCCCCGAATCCCTGGCGGTACGCGCCGCCGAGCAGGCACTGCGCACGGCCCGCACCGATCCCGCCCGGCTCGGCCTGCTCGTGCACACCTGGCTGCACCGGCCCGCCCACGCCTTCTGGTCACCCGCCCACCACATCGCCGCCCGGCTGGGCGCCGAGGCCGCCGTGCCGCTCGCCGTCCACCAGATGAGCAATGGCGCCGCCGCGGCCCTGCACACCGCCGCGGCCTGGCTCACCGCCGACCCCGGCGCGGGCCCCGCCCTGATCACCGCCGCCGACACCTTCCCGTCGCCGGGCTTCGACCGCTGGCGGGGCGACGTACTGCTGTACGGCGACGCGGGCTGCGCCGCCGTCCTGGACGCCGCACCGGACGACCGCACCGCGCTGCGCCTGGTCTCCCTCGCCTCGGCCGCCGTACCCGCCCTGGAGGCCGTGCACCGCGCCGGCCGCCCGGCGGGCAGCCAGGCGCCCCCCACCCCCCGCGACACCCGCCGCACCTTCATCGCCGACCGCGGCGCCGAAGCCTTCACCGCGGCGGTGCGCGACGGCGCCGCACGAGCGGTCACCGCCGCCCTCGCCCACGCCCGCCTGCGCGGGGACGATCCCTCACTGCGCCTGGTGCTGCTGCCCCGCGTCGGCGCCCACACGCTCAAGACCCTCTACGCCCCCGTGCTGGACACCCTGCTGCCCGGCGTCCCCCTCGCCGACCACGGCGCGCACACCGGCCACCTGGGCGCGGGCGACCTGCTGGCCAACCTGGCCGCCCTCACCGCCCCCGACGCCCGGCTGGGCCCCGGAGACCACGCCCTGATCCTCAACGGCGGCGGCGGGTTCACCTGGACCTGCGCCGTGCTCCACCGCCCCTGACCGGCTTCGCCCCACACGTCCGATCCACTGGAGCTGCCATGCCCCTCCCCACGGTCCCTCTCGCCGGACACCACGTCGGCCGCCTCGGCTACGGAGCCATGCAGCTCCCCGGACCGGGCGTGTGGGGTCCGCCCGCCGACCGGAACGCCGCCATCGCGGTCCTGCGCGCCGCGGTGGACCACGGCGTCACCCACATCGACACCGCCGGCTTCTACGGCCCCCACGTCGCCGACGAGCTGCTGCGCGAGGCCCTCCACCCCTACCCCGCCGATCTGCTGATCGCCTCCAAGGTCGGAGTCGTACGCGGCCCCGACCGCTCCTGGCTGCCCGCCGCCTCCCCCTCCGCGCTCGTCGAGCAGGTCCACGACAACCTCCGCCGGCTCGGTCTCGACCGCCTCGACCTCGTCTACCTGCGCGTCGGCGGGGACGGGCTGCTCGACCACGACCCCACCCCCTTCGAGGAATCCTGGGGAACCCTCGCCGACCTGGCCGACAAGGGCGACATCGGGCACCTCGCACTCAGCGGCATCACCCCCGGGCACCTGCCGCGCGCCGAGGACATCGCCCCGGTCGCGGCGGTGCAGAGCCGCTTCAGCCTCTTCGACCGCAGCGGCGCCGCGGTACTCGCCGCCTGCGCCGCGCACGCCTGGGAGCCGCTGCCCTTCGTCCCGTACTTCCCGCTCGGCGGCGCGGGCGCCCAGCGCCGGCACCCGCGGCTCACCGCGATCGCCGACCGCGTCGAGGCGAGCGCCGAGCAGGTCGCGCTCGCCTGGCTGCTCGCCCAGCATCCGGCGATCCTCGCCATCCCGGGCACCCGGGACGCGGCCCACCTCGCGCAGAACATGGCCGCGGACGAGGTGCGCCACCGGCTCACCGGCCTCGACCTGGCCGAACTCGACGCCATCGCCATCGCCACCGCCGACGCCTGACGCCGCCCCCCGCCCCAGAGCCGGAGAAAGCCATGACCACCTCCACCGCCCCGCCCTCGCAAGGCCTCCGCACGCCGGGACATCCCCTGCCCGGGGCCATCCCCGCCACCATCCCCGCCACCATGCTCGCCGCCCGGATCGAGACCTCCACGGGCGCCTTCGGCCTCCACGAGATCCCCGTCCCCCAGCCCGGACCCGGACAGGTCCTCCTCAAGGTCGACGCCGCCGGAGTGTGCCTCACCGACGTCCACGTCCTCGACGGCTCCCTGCGCGCCTTCACCCCCGACGGCGGGCCAGGACACCACATCACCCTCGGCCACGAGATCGCCGGCACCGTGGCCGCGCTCGGCCCCGCGGTCCCCGGCACCTGGAGCCCCGGCGACCGTGTCATGCCCATGTCCCGGCAGCGGTGCGAACGCTGCACCGGCTGCCTTTCCATGAGCGGCCCCTGCACCGGCCTGCGGACCCTCGGCATGGACATCGACGGCGGCTGGGCGCAGTACGTGCTCTGCGCGCACCACGCGCTGGTCGCCGTCCCCGGCGACCTGCCCGCCGAGGCCGCCTCGATCGTCCCGGACGCCGTCACCGTCCCGTTCAGCGCACTGGTCCGCCACGGACGGCTCCGGGCCGGCGAGGCCGTCGGCCTCTGGGGGCTGGGCGGGCTCGGGGCGCACGGGGTGCAGATCGCCCGGGCGGCCGGAGCGGCCCCGCTCGTCGGCTTCGACCCGCTGCCCGGGGCCCGCGCCCGTGCCCTGGACCTGGGCGCCGACCTCGCCCTGGACCCCGCGGACCCGACGGCACCCGCCCAGGTGGAAGCCCTGACCGGCGGCCGGGGACTCGACCTCGCCGTCGACTTCGCCGGCCAGGGCGCGGCGCGCGACCAGGCACAGCGGCTCCTCGGCACGAAGGGCCGCCTCGTCCTGGCGGGCGTGTGCTCCGGCGCCGTCGCGGTCAGCGACTTCGGCCGTTTCCACGACCGCCGGCAGAGCGTTACGGCGTTCCTCGGATACCCCATCACCGATCTGCGCCGGGTCGCGGGCATGGTGGAACTCGGCCGCCTGGACCTGTCCGCCTCCGTGACGGAGGTCTTCGCCCTCGAGGACGCGGCCCGAGCCGTCGACCTCCTGCGCAGCGGGACCACCAGCCCCGTCCGCTACGTGCTGCGCCCCTGACCCACGGCCGCCGCGGCCCCCGGTGAGCGGAGTGGCGGCGGCGCGTGCGGGGGAGGCAGGCTGTACTCATGAGAGCGCCCGTGCGCTCGCCCCCGGGACCGGGAGCCGGCGGTCACCACCAGGTCCTTTTCGCCCTCGCGGAGTGCGTGCCCTTCGCGATCGCGCTGCTGGTGCTCCTCATCGAGCTCACCCCCGCGCACGTCGTGTACACCGGCCCCCTGCTCGTCGCGACGCCCGCCCTGGCGGCGGTGACGATGGGCCCCAAGGGCACGCTCGCGGCGGCGGGGGTGGCCGTCGGCGTCAGCGTCGCCACCGCCACCCACAACCACGCCTGGGGCGGCCAGCAGGTCTACACCAACTTCCTCGCCCTGTTCCTGGTCTCGGTGGCGGGCTTCATGACCAGCCGCGCCGCGCGCACCCGCCGGGAGAACGAGCTCAACCAGGTCCGCCGGATCGCCACGGCCGCCCAGGAGGTCCTGCTGCGGCCCGTACCGGACCGGCTGGGCCCCGTACGGGCCGCCAGCATGTACCTGGCCGCCGAGACGGGCGCGCAGATCGGCGGCGATCTGTACGACGCCGTCCAGACCCGGTACGGGGTGCGGATGATCGTCGGGGACGTCCGGGGCAAGGGACTGCCCGCCGTACGGGCCGCGGCGGTCGTGCTGGGGGCGTTCCGGGAGTCCGTGCACTACGAGGACGACCTGGTGGAGGTCGTCAACCACTGCGGAGAGGCCCTGCGGCGGGACGCCCTCGTCGCGGGCGCGGGCACGGCCGGCGGCGACGACGCCCTCCTGGAGGGGTTCGTCACCGCGCTCGTGGCCCAGATCCCGGACGGCCCCCACGTCGAGGTGATCAACCGGGGCCATCCACCGCCGCTGCTGCTGCACGACGGCACGGTCCGCACCCTGATGCCCACCGTCCCCTTGCCGCCGCTCGGACTCGAGGAGTTCATCAGCGGGCCCCACGGGCGCACGGACAGCTATCCGTTCGCACCGGGGGACCGGCTGCTGCTGCACACCGACGGAGTCATCGAGGCCCGCGACCGGGGCAAGGCCTTCTTCGACCTGCCCGGCGCCATGATGGCCATGCGCGACCACTCGCGCGGGGCGTTCCTGGAGGGCCTGCGCCAGGCACTGCTGCGCCACACCCAGAGCCGCCTGGCGGACGACGTGGCGATCATCCTCGTCGACCGGCACACCGACGAGGGCCCCGGCCCGGCTTGAAGCCCGGGTCCGGGGCACCCGCGGTCAGCAGGCCATCGGGTGACGGGCCAGGAAGCGGGCCATGGCCTTGGCGACCGGCCGGGACCGTTGGATGTGGAGCAGGTGGCCCACTGAGTCGACGACGCACTCCTCGACGTCGGGCACGGTCGAGCGGAGGAACTCGGCGACCTCGACCCACAGCTGTCGGGTCTCGCTTCCCAGCAGGGACAGCACCGGTTGGCGGATCGCCGCGGCGTGCTCGGGGCCGAACCGCCACTCGGCCAGGGCGGGCAGCTCGATCCCGAAGAACGTGTCGGCGTCCTTGACCGCCAGTGCGAAGCCGCCCGGCAGGCGCTCGTCGAGCAGGGTCCGGCAGTGCTCCGGGTCCATGCCGCTGACCAAGGACAGGAACAGTCCGATGGCCCGTTCGGCGTCCCCGGCGGCGTACGCCTCGAACGCCGGGGCCGCCTGCGCGAAGAACGCCTCGCCGGCGGGCACGGACAGCAGGGAGAGCTCCAGCAGGGAAACGGTGGCGACGCGGTCGGGGTGGTCCTGGGCCATCTGGGCGGCGACGGCCGCGCCGCTCGAGTGCCCGGCCGCGTGGACGCGGTCGATGCCGAGGTGGTCGAGCAGCGCGACGGCGTCGGCGACGTGGTCGGCGACCGCGACCGGCCCGGGGGTATGGGTGCTGCCGCCCCAGCCCCGCTTGTGGTAGCGGATGAGCCGGTAGCGCTCGGCGAGTGCCGGTTCGGCTAGGAGCGGGACGAACCCGTCGCAGAGGACCGGGCTGATGAGCAGGACCGGCTCCCCGGTTCCGCGGCTCTCGTATGCGAGCCGGATGCCGTTCACCGTGACGGTGTCCATGATGTCCTCCATGGAGTAGTGGTTCACCATGGAGGCGTAAGCGAGACCCTTACCGCCGTAACCGACTCCCCCCGGAATCGAAGGACGTGTCCGTGGCCCTTGCCCCCGGCGACGGAAACCCACTGGAGCGGGCGCGCGAAGCCGCCGCCCGTGGGGCGTGGGCGGACGCCTACGCCGGCTACCGGGCGGCCCGGGAGGCGGGCGGGCTGGGCCCGGCGGAGCTCGCCGAATTCGCCGACATCGCCTACGCCGCGGGGCACCTCGACGTCACGATCGAGACCTGGGAGCGGCTCCACGCGGAACTGGCCGGGCTCGGCGAGGACAACGCGGCGGCCGGAGCGGCCGTACGGGTCGCCATGCACCTGCTCTTCGACACCGCGCTGATGGCCCCCGTACGAGGGTGGCTGCGCCGCGCCGAACGCCTCCTCGACCCGGCGGCGCAGACCCCCGCACACGCGTGGTTCGCGGCGGTGCGCACCTTCGAGCGCCTCCTCAGCGGCGACCTCGAAGCGGCCCGGGACTGGGCCGGGCGGGCGATCGAGACCGGCTCGCGGACCGATCCGGCGGCAGCGGCGATCGGGCGGGTGGCCCGGGCGCGACTGGTGATCCTCGACGGCGACGTCGAAGGGGGACTGGCGCTCCTCGATGACGCCGGCACGGCGGCGATGGCCGGCGACCTCGACGCGCTGTCGACCGGAGTCGTCTACTGCGAGCTGGTGTGCGCACTGCAGGGCCTGGCCCAGTACGACCTGGCCGAACAGTGGACCGAGGCGATGGAGCGGTGGGCGCGCACGAACGCCATCGGCAGCCTGCACGGCCGGTGCCGGGTGCACCGGGCCGAGATCCTGCGCCTGCGGGGCCAGTGCGCGAGCGCCGAGCGGCAGGTGCTGCTCGCGTGCGAGGAGCTGCGCCCCTACGTGCGGCGCGAGCTGGGCTGGCCGCTGACGGAGCTGGGCCGGATCCGGCTGCGGCGCGGCGACCCGGCCGGCGCCGAAGAGGCGCTGCTCGCCGCCCATCGCCTCGGGTGGGATCCCGAACCGGGGCTCTCGCTCGTCCGGCTCGCCGGCGGTGACGCGGACACGGCGGCCGCCGCGATCCGGGAGGCACTGGCCCGGCCGCTGCCGGTCCCGTCGAAGGAGCTGCCCCCCACCTCCGGGCTGCGGCGGGCACCGCTGCTGGACGCGCAGGTCAGGATCGCCGTCGCCCGCGGCGACCTGGAGACGGCGCGGATCGCGGCCCGCGAGCTCGAGGAGGTCGCCGCCCGCTTCGAGAGCAACGCGCTCACCGCGTCGGCGCTGAGCGCCCGGGGTGAGGTCCTGCTCGCCGAGGGGGACGCGGCCGGCTCGTCCGTGCTCTTCACCGACGCCGTCCGGGCCTGGAGCGAGGTCGGCGCCCCCTACGAGACGGCCGAGTGCCGCCTGCGGCTCGCGGACGCCCGCCGCGCCCTGGGCGACCTCCGGGCCGAGAGCTTCGAGCGGGAGGCGGCGCGTACCGAGCTCGACCGGATCGCCCACGCTCCCGCGGCCGCCGAGCCGGAGCCGGAGCCGGACACGGCCGAGCCGGACACCTTCGTCCGGGAGGGCGATTACTGGAGGGTCGTCTTCGACGGCCGGCGCGTGACCGCACGCGACAGCAAGGGCATGCACCACCTCGCCCGGCTGCTCGCCGCGCCGGGCCGGGAGTTCCACGTCCTCGACCTGGCCGCCGCCGACAGTGCCGACCCCGAGGCCGCCGCCGGGCTCTCCCGCGCCGGAGACGCCGGTCCCCTCCTGGACGACCGCGCCAAGCGGATGTACCGCCGACGGCTCGCCGAGATCGAGGACGACATCGAGGAGGCCCGCGCCGACAACGACATCGGCAGGCGGGAGCAGGCCGAGCTCGAACGCGGATTCCTGATCGAGGAACTCGCCCGGGCCGTCGGGCTCGGCGGGCGCGACCGGCACGCGGGCGCGGCCTCCGAGCGGGCCCGCGCTGCCGTCACCCAGGCCGTACGCAAGGCCATCGGCCGCCTCCGCGAGGCCTCTCCCGCCCTCGGTGACCACCTCGACCGCACGATCCGTACGGGGACCTACTGCGCCTACGCCCCCGATCCGCGCGTTCCCTCCCCGTGGCACTGCCGATCCGTCTCCGGGCGTTCCTGAGTGCGGCCCGGGAGCGCCGGGGACATGATGGAAGGGGACGTCGCGCGGCGAGGACCCTCCGGAGGCGGTCATGCTTTCCACGCCGGTGTGCGGACTGCTCGGTATCGAGGTGCCCGTCGTCTGCGCCCCGTTCGGCCCGTGGGACGAGGTCGACCTGGCGGTGGCGGTGAGCGAGGCGGGCGGCCTGGGCAGCGTGGGCACGGCGGTGCGGGGGCTCGCGGAACTCAAGGCCCAGTGGGCCCGGTTGCGTGATCTGACGGAGCGCCCGTTCGCGATCAACCACACGACCAGGCCGCTCGACGAGGAGGCCTTCGCCGCCACGATCGAGCAGCGGCCCACGGCGATCTCCTTCCACCTCGCCGTGCCCGTGGACCTGATCGCCCGCGCGCACGACGCCGGAATCCTCTGGATCCAGCAGGTGATGGACGCGCGCATGGCGGCCGAGGCGCTCGACGCGGGGGCCGATGTGATCGTCGCGCAGGGCGGCGAGGCGGGCGGTCAGGGCGGCGAGGTCAGCACCCTGGTCCTCGTACCGCAGGTCGTCGACATGGCGGGCGGCACCCCCGTCCTCGCGGCGGGCGGGATCGCGGACGGCCGCGGACTGGCCGCCGCGCTCTGCCTGGGCGCGCAGGGAGTCGTCATGGGGACCCGGTTCCTCGCGTCGACGGAGATGAGCGTGTCCGACGCCTGGAAGCAGCGGATCCTCGACGCCGATGCCACCGACACGGTGAAGGTCCCCCACAGCGAACGCGTCCTGCCGCCCTTCAGCCGGCCGAGCGTCCTCGGCACACCCCGTACGCTGCGCACCCCGCTCGTCGACACCCTGCGCGAGCACCCCGAGGAGGTCGACCCCGCACGGATCGTGCCCCGGCTCCTGGAGGCCATCGGCCGGGGCCGGGGCGACGAGTACCTGCCCTTCACCGGCCAGTCGGCCGCGCTCGTCCACGAGGTCAAGTCCGCGGGCGACATCGTCCGGGAGGTCGTGCACGAGGCGGAGACCATCCTGGGCAGATCCGCGTAGCCCCCGAGGGTCAGGAGCTGGGCGAGTCGGTGGGCCAGGGGACGTCGGTTTCGACGGGGGCGGTGTAGTCGCAGCCGGGGACGGAGAAGCCGTAGAGGCGGCGGACTTCCTCGCTGAACCAGTCGAGGTCGGCGAGCCCGGTGATGGTGTCGCTGGTGGCGGTGGACCAGCGTGCGGCGACGGCGCTCTGCACACCGGGGTCCAGTTCCCAGGTGTCGAGGCGGACCCGTCCCTCGTCGTCGAGGTCGAGGGGGCGGACGCCGGTCAGCTGGTCCCACAGCTCCACCAGTTGACCGATCGGGGCCACCATGGACTCGCCGAGGACGCCGCGCAGCAGCCCGACGTACAGGGCGATGCCGGGGATGGCGGTGGAGGACTGGGTGACGGCGGCGGCGTTGACCGAGGTCACGGCCCGGCCGCCCACGGTCTTGCCGAGTCGCTCGTCCAACGTGCGCGCGGTGGCTTCCAGATGGGACTTCGCGGCGCCGATGGTGCCCTGCCGGTAGATCGCCGCGGTGAGCGGCGAGCCGATGTAGGACAGCGCGGCGGTGGTGAAACCGTCGGCGAGCAGGGACCGGTCGGCCAGGAAGGTGATCCACCGTTCCCAGTCGGCGCCGCCCATCACCGCCACGGTCTGCTCGATGTCGTCGCCCTCGGCCGGCGCGGTGGTGACCTCCTTCACCTCCGGGGCGCCGGAGTCGTCGAAGACCAGGGTCTTGGTGGTGTACGGCGAGCCGATCGGCTTGAGGACCGAGGCGTGCACGTCGCCGGTGTCCGGGTCGGTGCGGCGGGGCGCGGCCACCGAGTAGACCAGGTAGTCGAGCCGTCCCCCGAACCGCTCGGCGAGGAGGTCGGCGACCTGCTCCTTCACCGTGTCGCTGAAGGCGTCGCCGTTGAGGAAGACCATGTCCCGCCCGTGCTGCCGGGCGAGCCGGGCGGTGGCGGCGGTGCGGTACCAGCCGGCCGTGCCGGTGCGCCGCCCGGGCGCCTTCTCGAAGCACACGCCGATGCCACGGATACCGGCACGGGCCAGGCCCGCGATCGTGGCGGCCAGGCCGTACCCGGCGGACGAGCCGATGACCAGAGCCACCGGCCCTTCGCCCCCGGCGGCGACCGGGGCGGGGACGGCCTCCCACATCTCGTCCACCAGCTGCCGGCAGCCGCCGGGGTGGGAGTCGAGGAAGAGGAAGCCCCGGCTCTTGGGCGCGATGACGCGTTCGCTCACGGTGTGGTGCCCCAGGTTTCGTCACGGACAAGGACGCGGCGGCGCCTCGGCCACCCCGTCCCGCAAGTCTGCTGCCGCGCGGACGAACGCGGTGATCTTGCCGGGCACAACGATGCCCGGCCGGGCTTGGAGGGTTCCCACTAGTGCTGCGGCCCGTCAGCGCACGGCGACCAGGACGTGGCTGTTGCCGAACTGCCAGACGGCTCCGGCATGGCCGAATCCCGCCTCGCGCAGCAGCCCGACGTGGCCGGAGACGGAGAGGTCGTTGCCCTCGCAGCGGGGGTGGCTGCGCTCTGCCGCCCGTCCGGGCAGCGCGGAGAGCGCGGGGTCGGCCGTGGCGCCGGCCCACCAGGACTGCCAGTCCTCCCGGGCGAGGGCCTGGCACCGTTCGGACCGGCGCCGGCCGATCTCCCGGGCGACGTCGTGGATGGCGGGGGAGTCGGAGTCGATGTGGTCGCCGTTGACGAACACACCACCGGGCCGCAGCCGTTCGGCCAGCTCGCGGTACACCTCGCGCAGCGTGGCCGCTCCCAGGTAGTGCAGGGCCGTCGTGGACACGGCCGCGTCCAGCGGCCGGTCCAGGGCCAGGGCGTCGAGCCAGCCCGGCGCCCCGATCGTCACCTCGACGTGGCGCAGGGCGGTGCCGTAGTGGGCCCGGCCCAGTTCCAGCAGGAGCGGATCGGCGTCGGCGGCCAGCACCTGGGCCGCCGGCAGCCGGGCGGCGATCCGGGCGGCCAGTGCCCCCGGCCCGCTGCCCAGGTCCACGACCAGAGGGCTGGGGCAGTCGCGCGAGACGTGCTCGACCACGTCCGCGATGACGGTGAACCGCTCCTCGCGGTCGATCGCGTAGCGCTCCTGCTGGCCTTCCCAGCGCTCCACCCACTGCGCGGCCACCGCTGTGCTCATGCTCATCGTGATCGAACTGCCTCCGTCGCCGCGTCACACCCTGCTCATGAAAATCATTGCAGTTCGGCGAGCAGGGTCAGCAACTTCTCCATCTCTTCGGGCGTGTTGTAGACGTGCAGACTGACGCGCACCGAGCCTTCGCGTACACTGCGCCCGGCCTGGCAGTGGTCGTCGGACCGCACCATGAAACCCCGGCTGAAGAGGATGAAGCCCAGGTCCTGGGAACTGATCTCACGGTGCCGGAAGGTCACGATGCTGCTCCGCCGCTGCACGGCGGTGTCCGCCGCCAGGCTGGTCCGGCAGCCGAGCACCTCGTACGCGTCCAGCGTGCTCAGCCCGTCGGTGAGCAGCGAGGCCAGCGCCGTGGTCCAGCGTTCGATACGGCCGGTTCCCGCGGCGTCCAGCCAGTCCAGAGCGGCCGCCAGGCTCGCGATGCCCGCCGTGTTCGGGGTACCCGGCCAGCCGCCGGGGAGGAAGCCGGGGCCGCGCAGCCCGCGCGCCCAGACGGCGCCGGTTCCGGGCAGGGCGAGCGCCTTGTGCCCGGAGAAGACCAGGAAGTCCACGTCCAGGGCGGCCACCGACACCGGCAGGTGCCCCACGCTCTGCGCCGCGTCCAGGCAGATGACCACGTCCGGACCGACCGCCTCGCGGATGCGGTGCACGTTCATGTCGGCGCCGTACACGTGGTGCACGTGCGTGGCGGCCACGAACCGGGTGCGCGGCCCGAGCACCCGGGCGAGGGCCCGCGGATCGTAGTCCCCGGAGCCCGCCTGGTACGGCAGCTCCCGCACCCGGATCCGCACCCCCTGCTTCGCCAGCAGGGCCTGGGCCTCCAGCCAGGGCGCCAGGTTCGCCTGGTGGTCCGCGTGGGGGACGACGATCTCGTCGCCGTCCTCGAGGAACTCCGGCAGCCAGTCCCGTGCCACCGTGCGCAGCCCCTCGGAGGTTCCGCTCGTGAAGTGGACCGTCGAGCGGTCCGGGGCCGGATCGCCGAGGAACTCCTTCACCCGGTCGCGGGTGCGCTCCACCAGGGAGGTGGTGGTGTTCGCCCACGGGTAGGAGCCCCGTGCGGCATTGGCGTTGGTGGTCGTCAGGTAGGTCCCCACGGCGTCGAGGACCGCTTGCGGTTTCTGCGCGGTGGCGGCGCTGTCCAGGTAGGCCAGCTCCGGATGGCCGGCCAGGATGGGGAAGTGGCCGCGCAGCGGACGCTGCCACGGGGCGAGGGACTTCAGCTCGGCTGCCGGGTCGGCCATGTCAGTCACGCACCAGCGGCGCGCCCGCGTCCCGCCAGGCGACGATGCCCCCGGCCAGGCTCCGTACGTCGGGATGCCCCATACGGGTCAGCAGGGCCGCGTACCGGGCCGACTTCTCGCCGACCGGGCAGGCCAGCAGAACCGGCCGGCTCGTACTGAACGGCATGCCGGACCGCACGAGTTCGTCGAAGAGCTCGTCGACGATGTTGACGGAGCCGTCGATGTGCAGGGCGGCGTAGGCGAACGGCCCGCGCAGGTCGACCACGAGCGGGTACCCGGTCTCGAGCCACTTCCGCGCCTCGTCGACGCCGATGGCCGTGACCCGGCCCAGCTCCGCCGGGGTCAGGGTGGTGACGGAGTTCTTGACCGGCGGGCGGCCGAAGAGTTCGGGGCGGCGCCCGCGGACGTAGCCCAGGTAGCTCTCCGCCCGGTCGCACACGATGAAGACGGCCGTCCGGCGCTCCGTCAACCCGGCGTCCAGCGCCTGGAGATGGCGCACCGCGCCGAGATAGGCGGCTCCGCCGGTGGGCCCGGCCAGCAGCCCGCAGCGCCGCAGCAGGGTCACCATCCCGTCGATCGCCTCACCGGAGCCGACGGTCTCGATGGCGTCGTAGACGGCCGGGTCGAAGAGGCCGACCTCCTGTACCTCGTCGGCGGTCCGGATGCCCGGGATGAAGTCGGACTTCTCCCCGACCAGGCCGATGACCCGGACGGCCGGGTCGTGGGCGCGCAGCGCGGCGGCGACCCCGGTGGACGATCCGGCCGTGCCCACGCAGGCGATGAACCAGTCCGGGGCGCGGCCGTCCAGGTCCGCGATGATCTCGGGTCCGGTGCCCTGCGCGTGGGCCTCGGCGTTCAGCGGGTTGAAGTACTGGTCGGTGTGGAGATGGGCGCCGCCCGGGTGGCCGAGCCGCTGGTGGAAGAGGGTCAGCGGATCGTCGGTGGCGGTCGGGTCGAGGCATTCGCTCTGCCCGGGCAGCTCCTCGATCTCGGCGCCCAGCAACAGGAGGAGGTCCTTGACCTCGGGGATGCGCATGCGGTTGGTGACGCTCTTGAAGGACAGCCCGTGCAGGCCGGCGATGAGCGCCAGGGCCTTGGCGGTGTTCCCGCTGGACAGCTCGACGACCGTCTCGCCCCGCTCGGCGGCCCCGGCCAGGCCCGCGCGGACCATGTTCCAGGCGGCCCGGTCCTTGAGGGAACCGAAGGGGTTGAGCATCTCCAGCTTGGCGTAGAGGTCGATGTTGCGCAGTCCGTGCACGTGCGGATCGATGCGGACCAGCGGGGTGTTCCCGATGGCTTCCGTGATGCTGTCGTACCTCATGCCCGCTGTCCCCCCGGATCCGAGATCGGCCAGTACTGCTCGTCGAGACACCAGCGCCAGGAACCGCCCTCCTCCCGCACGGCGATCCTGCGGGCCGAGTGCTGCCGCTGGGCGGCGGTGGCGGTGAAGTCCATGCAGTAGCCGGCCGTGTTGGGGAAGGCGAGGAGATCGCCGGGCCGTGGCAGGGCGGGCAGGAAGACCGTCCGGCGGGTGATCAGGTCGGATTCCAGGCAGAGGTTCCCCGCGAGGTGCACTCCCACGGGCCGGCCGGCCGCGGGTACGGCGCCACCCGGGCGCAGCAGTACGGGGTCCACGAGGATGCCGTGCTCCTCCAGTCCGACGTCGCCCGCGTTCAGGGCGAGCCGCACCATGGCCGGGGCGCCGCCCGCCTCCCGCACCTCCAGGACCTTGCCGAGGGTGAGCCCGCACTGGTCCACGAGGGCGCGGCCGGGCTCGGCGTACAGATCGCACAGGGTCTCCAGCAGCAGGGTGCCCAGCGGACGGCCGAGGCCCGGAGCGGGGCAGGACAGCAGCTCGTCCAGGTATCCGGCCCCCGCGACGGGGCGGAAGGCCGGGTAGAGGCCCAGCGCCCCCTTGAGGGTGCCGTTCTCCGTGCGCAGTCCGTAGCCGTGCCCGCCCCAGGTCAGGGGGGAGCGCCTGCCCATCACGGCCTCGGTGAGCGCGGTCGTGTAGCGCTCCCACTGGGCGGCGTGCGCCAGGTAGCCGATGCCGAAGCCGCCGCCGACGTCGACCGCCCGCGGCCGGTACCCGCGCAGCCGCAACTCCTCCACGGCGAGCAGGCAGCCCTCGAGCGCCGCCGCCTTCTCCTCGAGGCTGGTGGTGTCGAGGTGGTAGCCCACGCCGACCGGCTCCAGCTCCTCCTTGACGGAGTCCAGGGTGTCGAGCAGGCGCCCGAGGGCCTTGAAGGAGGTGCCGAAGCGGCTCGTACGGGAGAGCGTCCTCGCACCGGTGGTCTCGAAGCCGGACAGGCGCAGCAGGACCCTCAGCCGCGGCAGGCCGTACGTCCGGACGAATCCGGCGGCTGCGATCAGCTCGCCGGGCCCGTCGGCGTTGAGGACCACACCGGACCGTGCGGCCAGCCACAGGAACTCCGGGTCCTTCGGTCCGGTCGCCATCAGCCTGTCGGCGGTGAAGCCGGAGCCGAGCGCGTGCTGCAACTCGCCGAGGGAAGCCGCGTCCAGACCGGCGGCGGTCGTGGTGAGGCGGCGGACCAGAGCGCTCGACCGGTTCGCCTTGTGGGCGAAGAAGAACCGCCCGGAGAGCTGGTGGCGGCGCAGTACGGAGTGGAACTCCCCGAGGTTCAGGGCGATCTGATCGGGGAGCACCACATTGAGCGGCGAGCCGAGCGCGTCCACGAGCGACCGCAGGAAGGAGGCCGAGCGCAGGAGCGACGCCATCGCCGCACTGAGCCTCGGTTCCAGGTACAAAGGAGCGTCGCTCATGCCGGCTGTGCCTCCCGACGAGGAATGCAGGCTTGCTCTCAGCGATCGTTCGTACGGCTTGCCTCCATCATGAGTCCCTTTCCGCCGCCCCTCCAGGGGAGGGGCCGGATCCGCTCACGCATCGGCCGGAACCGGCCGGTTCAGAGGCTGATGCCCATGAGGATGTCGTCACGGTCGTCGCCCGGTGCCACGCGCAGCGCGCCGGGCCACCGGCCCACCTCCACCCACCCGAGCCTCCGGTAGAACTCCTCCAGGCCGAGTCCCGACCGTGCGCTGAGCTGTAGCCGCTCCAGGCCCATCTCCTCGCGGGCGACGACCCGTACGCGCTCCATCAGTGCCGCGCCGATCCCCCGGCCGCGGAAAGCAGGATGGGTCTGGACGTGGTTGACCACACCGCAGTGGGCGATCAGAGGATGTGGATCGCGCCGCAGGACGAGCCAGCCCGCGAGGGCGTCCCCGTAGGCGGCCATGAGGATCCGGCTGCGATCGGGCTCCAGCCCGGCGATGAGGCGATCCGCGACGGGGGCCACCTCGCGTTCGCTGACCGGCGGCATCGGGAACCCGGCCGCGATCACCGCACCGCCCGCGTTGGCCACGGCCACCCAGCAGTCGATCAGCTGCCGCCTCAGGCCGGGGCCCACCGCGTCGGGCCGGGTGGCCTGGAGGAGCCCGGGGGACTGGGGGATCACCATGGTGGTCAGCCTGACAGAGCGATGCGCGCCCGGCTTCAGGCCGCCGCGACCACGGCCTGAGCGTGTTCGTGCTCGCAGGCGTCGTCGATCCCGTACGTCTCCCAGTCCGGGAAGTCGTCCTGGGTCGGCGCGGCTTCTTCCGGGCCGAGCAGGCATGCTTCGAGGGCGGCCCGCAGCGCGTCGGTACGCAGGCCCGTGCCGATGAAGACGAGCTCCTGGCCCGGTGTGGTGTCCGGTCCGAGGGCGCCCGACGGCTCGAAGCGGGCCACCGCGCCGGCCTGGGACCAGAGGCCGGTCACGCGGGGGCGGCTGGCCAGCCGGAAGAAGCCCTTGCTGCGCAGGATCTGTCCGAAGGTGCCGCTGTCGAGGCCCTTGGTGACGAAGGTCCACAGCCGGCCGGGGTGGAAGGGGAGGTCCGAGCGGAAGACGAGCGAGGAGATCCCGTACTCCTCGGTCTCCGGGACGTGGTCGCCGTTCAGCTCCTTGACCCAGCCCGGAGCCTGCTGGGCCCGCTCGACATCGAACAGTCCGGTGTTCAGCACCTGCTCGAGGGGCACCTGCCCGTGGACCGCGGGAACGATCCGCGCCTCCGGGTTGAGCCGTGAGAGCGTCGCGCAAAGGCGGGCGGCCTCCGTCGGTCCGACCAGGTCGAGCTTGTTGAGGACGATGACGTCCGCGAACTCGATCTGGTCCACGAGGAGATCGCTGACGGTGCGCTCGTCGTCCTCGTACTGGTCGAGGCCGCGTGCGGCGAGTTCGTCGCCGCCTGCGAGCTCCGGCAGGAAGTTCGCGGCGTCCACCACGGTGACCATGGTGTCGAGACGGGCGAGGTCGCCCAGGGTGGCGCCGTCGTCGCGCGGGAAGGAGAACGTGGCGGCGACGGGCATGGGCTCGGAGATCCCGCTGGACTCGATGAGGAGGTGGTCGAAGCGCCCCTCGCGGGCGAGTCGGTCGACCTCCTCCAGCAGATCGTCGCGCAGGGTGCAGCAGATGCACCCGTTGGTCATCTCGACCAGCCGCTCCTCGGTGCGCGACAGGGCGGCCTCTCCGCCGCGCACGAGCGCGGCGTCGATGTTGACCTCGCTCATGTCGTTGACGATGACCGCGACCCGCAGGCCTTCACGGTTGCCGAGCACGTGGTTGAGCAGGGTGGTCTTGCCGGCTCCGAGGAATCCGGACAGGACGGTGACCGGGAGCGGGGCGTTCGTCGGACGGGCCATCGGCTCAGCCTTCGGGGTGCAGCAGGCCGCGTTCGTAGGCCTTCACCAGTCGCTGCGGGACCTGGTACACGGAGCCGTCGACGGTGATCGGGACGAGCTGCGGGGTCGTGGCCTTCCACTGGGCCCGGCGGTGGCGGGTGTTGCTGCGGGACATCTTCCGCTTGGGGACGGCCATCGGGATCTCCTGAGTGAGGTGTCGGAGGTGCTTGACCCGAGGCTATATGAAAACGACGCCCGTTTTCAATTACTGTCAAAGCTGGAGCACGGAGGACGGTCGCAGGTGTTGTTCCGGGGGCCCGGTGCGGTCGCGCCTTACGGTGGGGGCTGTGACGGAACATGCGGCCGACGCGGTGGACGCGCAGGCGACCGCGGCCCACCTGAAGGAGCGGCTCTACGCGACGATCACGATGATCTCCGTCGTCATCGGGCTCGAGGCCAGCGGCCATGTGGACGCCGTCGGCGCCGCGGCGACGGTCGTGACCGCCTCGGTGGGCCTGTGGCTGGCGTCGCTGGTCGCCGATCAGCAGGCCCACCGGGTGACGCACGGAGCCTTCGCCCGGGGACGGGAACTGCGCGCGATGCTCTTCGTCAGCAGCCCGCTGCTGCTGGCGGCGGTGGGCCCGCTCGTACTGATCGGCATCTCGGCACTGGGAGCCATGGGCCTGCACACGGCCCTGCTCACGGCCGCCGGGGTCAATGTCGCCACCCTGTTCGCGTGGGGGTGCTACGGCGGGATCCGCATGGGCGGAGGGGCGGCGTTCGCGCTCCTGGCCGGCGCGATCGACGCGGCGATCGGGACGGCGGTCGCGGTGGTGAAGGCGGCCTCGGGACACTGACGCCGGACCGCGGGCGGGTGGCGGACCCGCACGGCCTCACGGTGCGAGAACGAGGCGGACGGGGTTGCCTTCCTTGGCGTGCAGACGCCTGACCGCGTCCTCGACCTTGCTCAGCGGGAGGACGTCACTGACCGAGCCGGAGAGCTCGAGCCGATGCGCCGCCGCGAGCTTGACCAGGAGGTGGAGGTCCTGCGGTTCGGAGCCCCAGGCACCGTGGACGCTGTGCTGCAGCGCGTTGAAGCGGTCGCCGTGCGGGATGGTGACGGGCTGCGATCCCATGCCGATCAGGACGAGCCGCCCGTGCGGGGCCAGGAGGTCGTCGGCGCTGCTGCGTACGCTGGGATGGCCGACGAGGTCGATCGCCAGGTCCAGGCCCAGTCCGCCCGTGGCCTCACGGACCCGGTCCGGGAGGTCGGCGTCGCCCGGGTCGAAGGCCAGGTCCGCGCCCAGGTCCAGGGCCCGGCTGCGTGCCGCCGGCAGCGGGTCGAAGGCGATGATCGGCAAGGCCCCGGCGAGGCGGGCGATCTGCACCGCGTGCACGCCGAGCCCGCCCACTCCCCAGAGCCCGATGCTCTCCCCGACCCGGAGCCGGCCGTGGCGCACCAGGCCGGCGTAGGGCGTGGACACGGCGTCCGGGATGATCGCCGCCTGCTCGAAGGGCAGGCCGTCCGGGATGGGGACGAGTGACTGGTGGCGGGTCACGGTGTACTCGGCCCAGCCGCCGTCGTAGCTGATCCCGCGGGCCTGCGGCATCAGGCAGAAGCCCGTGTCGTACAGGCAGTTGGGGCATGTGTCGCACCGGTCGCCCGCGGTCAGGCAGACCCGGTCCCCCGGCTTCCAGACGGGCGGGACGCCGGGGCCGACCTCCGCGATGGTGCCCGCGACCTCGTGCCCGAGTGTCACCGCGGTCTGCTCGCGGTCACGGGGGACGGGCTTGGGCAGGGTGCCGTCGATCATGTGTACGTCGGAGAGGCAGACGCCCGCCGCCTGGACCTTGAGCAGCACCTGCCCCCGCCCGGGTGTGGGAACGGGAACCTCCTGGAGTCCGAACAGGCCGGTCACCAGGTCGAACCTGGCCGCCGTCATCACGGCGGCATCGCTGCTCAGCTGGGGAGTCATGGGTCTCTCGCCCTTCTCCGCTCGACGCTCGTGCGCGCCCTGGCATCCGCCCCGAGATGCGCGCGGTGCGGTCGCCCGTCCACCGCGCTGTCGTTCCCGCCCAGTGTCGGCACATTCCACGCGCCGCGCGAGCCGGAGAGCGCGGGGCGGGGCCGTGGGCGGGCCCCGAAAGCGCTGGAGGGCCGGGTCAGCCTGACGTGTCGGGTGGTGTGCCCGCGGCGCGGCGGAACTCCTCGTTGAGGCGCTGGGCCTCTTCGAGCTGGTCCTCGAGGATGACGATGCGGCAGGCGGCCTCGACCTGCATGCCCTGGTCGACGAGTTCCCGCGCGCGGGCGGCGATGCGCAGCTGGTAGCGGGAGTAGCGGCGGTGGCCGCCCTCCGAACGGAGCGGGGTGATCAGGCGGGCCTCGCCGATGGCACGGAGGAAGCCGGGGGTGGTACCGAGCAGCTCGGCGGCCCTGCCCATCGTGTAGGCGGGGTAGTCATCGTCGTCCAGCCGGCCGCCGAGCGAGTCGTCCGCTGTCATTTGCACCTCTTCTTGGGAGCGCGTAGAGGGGCCCTGGTGCCGTACGGCACCAGGGCCCCGGAGGGAATTCAACACCATCTGCCGGCCCTGGTGTGTTTCCTTCCCCGCGGGCGGGTGCTCGCGCTCGCGGACGCAGCGCACGGCGAAGGCCCCGGCCGGCGGGTGCCGGCCGGGGCCTTCGGTGTCGTTCTGCCGCTCAGGCGGAGATGCTGCTGCCGAGCATCGCGGACGCCTGCTGAAGGGGGCTCAGGGCGGCCGCGGGAGCCTCGGGCAGGCCGCGGACGGTGAAGCCGAGCTGGGTCATGGCCCGGATGACCTCGCCGGCGCTGAAGTCGCGGCGGTCCTGGCGGGTGATGACCTGTCCCACCTGCATGACGGGGTAGACGCGACGGCCGATGATCACCGATTCAGCCACGACGGTTTCGGGCTTGACGCCCTTCATCGTTTCCAGCACGCCGGCCTTGGTGAGGTCGAAGGGGAACCGGGCGATGACGCAGCGCATGATGCCTCACTCACAGGAAGAAGAGGGGAAGTACGGAAGGGGGTCTGACCTGGTTGAGCCGGGTGGGCCGGGGTTCTAGGCCGCGGTGTCGAACGGGCCCTGGCGCTGGCCGCCGCGGCGCGAGGCCTGCGAGGGGCGGCCGCGCCGGCCGCGCGAGGCGGCGCTGCGCTTGGGGCGCTCGCTCACCGGCGCCGTGATGACGACGGGGATGCCGGAGGGGGTCCGGGCGCCGGTGATGCGCTGCAACTCGGCCTCGCCGGAGCGGACCTGAGTGGTCTGCGGGGTGATGCCGGCGGTGGCCATCAGGCGGGTCATGTCGCGTCGCTGGTTGGGGGTGACGAGGGTGACGACGCTGCCGGATTCGCCCGCACGGGCGGTGCGTCCGCCGCGGTGGAGGTAGTCCTTGTGGTCGGTGGGCGGGTCCACGTTGACCACGAGGTCCAGGTTGTCGACGTGGATGCCGCGGGCGGCGACGTTGGTGGCCACCAGCACGGTCACGTGCCCGGTCTTGAACTGGGTCAGGGTGCGGGTGCGCTGGGGCTGGGACTTGCCGCCGTGCAGGGCCGCGGCCCGTACGCCGCTGTTGAGGAGGTCCTGGGTCAGCCGGTCGACGGCGTGCTTGGTGTCCAGGAACATGATCACGCGGCCTTCGCGGGCGGCGATCTCCGTGGTCGTGGCGTGCTTGTCGGCGCCCTGCACGTGCAGCACGTGGTGTTCCATCGTGGTCACCGCGCCGGCCGACGGGTCGACGGAGTGGACGACGGGGTCGTTCAGGTAGCGGCGCACGAGCAGGTCGACGTTGCGGTCGAGGGTCGCGGAGAACAGCATCCGCTGGCCGCCCGGGCTCACCTGATCGAGCAGGGCGGTGACCTGCGGCATGAAGCCCATGTCGGCCATCTGGTCGGCCTCGTCGAGGACGGTGATGTCCACCTGGTCGAGCCGGCAGTCGCCGCGCTGGATGAGGTCCGCGAGGCGTCCGGGGGTAGCGACGACCACCTCGGCGCCGCCGCGGAGGGCGCCGTCCTGCTTGCCGATCGACATGCCGCCGACGACCGTGGCCAGCCGCAGCTTCACGGAGCGGGCGTAGGGGGTGAGGGCGTCCGTGACCTGCTGCGCGAGCTCGCGGGTGGGGACGAGTACCAGGGCCAGCGGCTGGCGGGGCTCCGCCCGCCGTCCGGCGGTACGGGCGAGCAGCGCGAGGCCGAAGGCGAGGGTCTTGCCGGAGCCGGTGCGCCCGCGGCCGAGCACGTCGCGGCCCGCGAGGGTGTTCGGCAGGGTCGCGGCCTGGATCGGGAACGGGACGCTCACGCCCTCCGCGCCGAGCGCCGCGAGCAGCGGGGCGGGCATGTCGAGCTCGGCGAACGCCTCTATGGCGGGCAGCGCGGGGGTGACCGTCCGGGGGAGGGCGAACTCGCCCTGTACGGCGGCGGGCCGGCGGCCGTAGCCACCGGAACGGGCCTGTCCTCCCGAGCGAGCCTGCCCGCCGGAACGGCTGGGGGCCGCCGACCCGAACCGGCTCCCGCCCGTGCGGGAGGAGGAGGCGGAGGAGCGATTGTTCGTGCGTGTGCGGTTCATGCGGAACCTTCCTCGAATGCGGCGCATGTCAAGGAATTCCCGCAGCGACGAGCGCGCGGACAATTGCAAGAATGGGCCGGGTGGAACGTGAAAGCGAATCTGGCCGACGGAAATCAGTGCGAGCTCAGGCGCTTGGAAACGGGGGCGCGGCGCGAAGGCGGGTGCCCCTGGGTGAGGATCCTCGTGCGGAGGGCCGCGGAATCCTCGGATCGTCCCGCAGGTGGACTCACTGCGGGGAAAACGCGCAGCTGGGGCCCGCACCCCGAGGGATGCGGGCCCCAGCTGCGAAGTGCGCGTCAGCGTCAGGCGGGAACGATGTTCTCGGCCGTCGGGCCCTTCTGGCCCTGCGCGATGTCGAAGCTGACCTTCTGGCCTTCCTGCAGCTCACGGAAGCCCTGGGCGGCGATGTTCGAGTAGTGGGCGAACACGTCAGGGCCGCCACCGTCCTGCTCGATGAAGCCGAAGCCCTTTTCCGCGTTGAACCACTTCACGGTACCAGTAGCCATGTCAAATCTCCTTTGGGGCAGTACAACGGGATCCGCAACGTGCGGACCTCGTGTCGCCGCGATGATTGCCCCGCCGGACCAATTAAGAGCCGGAAATGCACAAGCGCTCGCAGTGGACACGAAGTCCGACTGGGTGCTTGAAATTTTTGGGAACCACAACTGCAACTGAGATCGACAGTAGCACGGTGCGGTGACACGCGCCGAGAATATGGGCGCCCTCTTTGGAGCCGTGAAGAATCCTCAGCGCGCGGTCCGCCAAAATCTCATCTCGCGGACACAGATATTTACCCGCCCGGGGCGCAGCGTTTCCCGCGCCGCCGGGCAGGTACCCGTGCCGCAGCCCGCCTGGGCGCGACGCGCCCGTGAACCAGGGTTCGGGGCGCGACCCGATCCGCGCCGAGCGGGCCTGGGTCGTCGTCGCGCCCCCGAAGTACGCCCCCGGGCTGGAAGACGCGGTCACCGTGTGGGACCTGCTCACCGACCTGTTCGCGAAGGGACCCCCGGACGGCGGCCCGCAGCCGTCGTACATACGCGACATCGAGCCCGTCCTGCGCCGTGCCCGGACGATGGGGGCCGTCAACCGGGACGCCGGGGGACGCAACCACGCCCGCTGGCCGGAGCCGCTCTACGGGTACTGCGGGCGGCGGAAGATCGTCGGCTGGCTGCGGCCTCCCGGATACGAGAGCCCCAAGGGCGGCGTCGGGAACTCCATGCCCAAGCTGGCGGGCAAGCCCCGGCCGCACCTCACCCGCCGTCAGTACGCCGCCCTGGTGCGATGGCGCGACGGGGACTTCGTGCGGGACTGGGGTCCGAGTGCCGAGCCGGCCGACGGGCAGGGGGAGATCACCCCGTACGGACTCGACCGCGCGGCTCCCGAGGCTTGCGTCGGCACCGTCTTCGAACCCGGAATCGAGGCGGGGCGCTTCTTCCTGGACCTCGACCCAACGAGGTCGTCGTACCCGGCTCGGGATACCAGGGCTGGCAGCGGGGGGTCGCGAACATCCGGCACATGGTCGACGTCTGGGACCGGCTGGGGTTCGTCGTTCACGACCCCCTGCACGGGTACGTCGAGGGCGAGCATGACGAGCTGCCCGAGGTCCCGCCGCCGCCCCTCGCCGCCGGGCGGTGGAACAGCGCCCTCGCCGGCCCCGGGCCGGGCGGCAACGGGCACGTCGGGATCTGGCAGCAGGCCGGGCAGCTCGCCGAAGCCGACCTCGTCGGACTACGGGCGCGGCGACCTGTCCCCGGGGGTCGGGCACCTGTGGCGGCTCCGGCTGACCGAAGCCGACCGGAGCCTGACACTGAGGCTCCGTACGGCCGACCCGGCCGCCCTCTCGGTCACCATGAAGACCCCCTACGGCACCGTGCTGGAGGCGAATGACCCCTGCCTGACGGTCGCCCGCGAATGCGCCGCCCTGGAGGTGCGGTGCGCGCTGCCGCTGGAGGTCGCGCCCCAGCGGTTCGCCCGCGAGGGGCTGTGGGAGGTCGTCGTGCGGGCCACGGGCGCAGGCCCGGCCGCGTACCAGTTCACCGCCCGGACGGACGGCGACCGTCGAGCACGCGGAGGGCGCGGCGGTGCCCGCCGCCACGGTGCTCGCCTCGGCACCGCCCGGGACGCGGCTGCGGGCCACCGGCCACTCGCGGCTCGGGCACCCCTTCGTACGGGAGCGGTTCCTGACGGGCTCGTAGAGCCGCGCGGCGGCCGATCCTGCGGCGGTCAGGCCGATGTCCGGCATGCGCCGCCCCTCCAGCGGGTCGGCGCCGGGGGAACGGGCGGGGTAGGCGGCGGCGAGCCCGGACACCTGCGCGGCCAGACGTCGGTTGACCTCGGCCGTGCCGACGAACTCGTCGAGCATCCCCCGCAGCGCGGCGGCGGGCCGCGCGTACTGCGGGACGAGGGTGAGTTCCGCCAGCAGGGTCTGGACTTCGGTGTTCTCGATGACCGCCGCTCCGACCGGCCGGCGCTCGGCGTCGTAGCCGTCCAACAGCCCGGGCGGCGCCCAACCGCTGATCTCGGCTGCCAGCTTCCAGCCCATGTTCACGGCGTCCTGCAACCCGGTGTTGAGGCCCTGTCCGCCCGCGGGGAAGTGGATGTGGGCGGCGTCGCCCGCCAGCAGGATCCGGCCCGCGCGGTAACGCTCGGCAAGGCGGCCGGCATTGCCGAAGCGAGACAGCCACCGCGGCCGGTCGACACCGCAGTCGGAGCCGCAGATGCCCGCCAGGGAGGTCCGGAACTCCTCCAGTGTCACGGGCTCGTGGGAGGGGACACGCATCCGCGCGGGGTCGAGGTAGACGAGCCGGGTGACCCCGTCCTCCAACGGCGCGACCAGCACACCGCGGTCCTGCGCGCGCTGAAGTCCCGGATCGGCCCGGTTCACGGTCTCGAAGTCGCCGAGGACACCGGTCACCGTCTCGTCCGTACCCGGGAAGCCGATCCCGGCGGCCGTGCGCACCAGGCTGCGCGCGCCGTCGCACCCCACCACGTATGCCGCTCGCAGGGTCCGGGGGCCGGCGGGGCCGCGTAGGTCCACCTCGACGCCGTTGGCGTCCTGGCGTACGTCGACGGTCTCGTGCCCCCGCAGGATCTCGACGCCGAGCTCGCCGGCCCGCTCTGCCAGCAGGGCCTCGGTACGGGCCTGGGCGATGAACAGCGTGTAGGCGTGGCGGCTGTCGAGGGCGGTGAAGTCGAGCCGGGTGTCCAGGCCCGCGAAGTGCCATCCCGGCATGGTGGTGCCGGCGGCGAGGAAGCGGCGAGGAAGCGGGGGGGGGGCAGTCCCCGCAGATCCATCAGCTCGACACTGCGCGGATGGAGCGTCAGGGCCCGGGAGTCGCGCTGCGGCTCGGGGCGGCGCTCGACGATCTGCGGCCGGACGCCGGCCAGGGCCAGCTCGCAGGCGAGCATCAGCCCGGTCGGGCCCGCACCGACGACGATCACATCAGGGGTCACATCCGCCTCCCATATTAGTGAACAGCGTTCACGTGAACGCTGTTCACTACCATGGCCGCCATGAGCGAACCGTCAAGCCCCCGCCCCGCCCGCGGCCGTCCGCCCCGCCTCGACCAGGCGCGCACCGTCGAAACCGCCCTGACGCTGCTGAACGACTCCGGCCTCGACGCGCTGACCATGCGACGGCTGGCGGAGGCGATGGGCGTGCAGGCCGGGGCGCTCTACCGGTACTTCGCGACCAAGGGCGACCTGCTGACCGCGATGGCCGAGCGGATGGTCGTCGGCGTCTGCGCCCCTGCGGACGGTGTGGGTGGTGCGGACTGGAGCGACCGTCTCGCCGGCTTGGCCAGGGCCTTGCGGCGGGCCCTGTTGGCCCACCGCGACAGTGCCCGGGTGTTCGCCGGGACGCACTCCACCGGCCCGAACACCCTGGGCTTCGCGGATGCCGGCATCGGCGTCCTGCGCGACGCCGGATTCACCGACGCGGACGCGGCCCGGGCCCTGATGGCGATGGTCCACTTCACCGTCGGACACACCCTGGAGGAGCAGGCCGCACTGCGGCCGGGCGACGGCTCCCCGGCCGACCCCGACGTCCTGCGCGAAGCGGTCGCCTCCGACGGCTACCCGCACCTCACGGCCGCCCTGCCCACCCTTACCGAACCGGACTACGAGCCCCACTTCGAATTCGGTCTCGCCCTGCTCGTGGCAGGCCTGCGAGCATTGCGCCGGCCGCACCATCGGTGAGCTTTCGCTTGCGCTTCTGGTCGGCACGGAACCGCCGTACCGGCGCCCGGTCTTGGGCGTGCCGACTGCCCGCAGTACCTCCCGTCCGCATGAGTACGGCAAAACCTGGGGACAGCTGACCGAACATGCGAATCGTTGTAGGCTCCGGAGACCGCCCTTGACCTGCGTGAAGCGGGCAGGGAGCAGACACTCCGGGAGTTTTCTCATGTTTCGCACCATGTTCAAGTCCCACATCTGACATCCGGACGTTTCCGCAGGTCAGCGGCGTGTTGTCGGGGTTCAGGTCAGCAAGTAGTCAGCATCGGTCCCGACTATGTCCCCGTTGCTGATCTCGGTGACCGCAGGGGGCGAATGCCGGCGGCCTCCCTTCTGCAGCGGAGGCTTGGCTCTTGCCCTGCTGGTCACAGCAGGGTCTTCGCGTTCTGGCGGTAGCCCCGTACCTGGCCCGAGACCTTGGTCCGCCGGTTGCTCGTGGCTGCCCGATGAACCGAAGAGCCCGCAGATGATCACCGTCCGGTGGCCCCTTCCCCTGCCCTGTTCTGCCCACCCGTTCCGCTTTGAGATGCGCGTTGAAGGCCGACGGCACTGCTGCCGGCCCTGTGGAAGATCGCCCTGGCCTGCCGTCGGTTCGGCGGGCGGCAACCTTTTGCGGAGCTGTGGCGACTGACGGGCGACCCGAAGACGATCACACCCACGGATCGTCCGATCACACCGCCGCATGCTGCTGCGCACCGCTGACCAGAACCGGTGTGCGAGGCAGGCTCGGAGCGAGGAGCCCCCCCATGAACGAGACGGATCCCACCGCGCACGGTCGCGGTCGGCGCACGCGCGCGGCCGGTGGCGCGCGACGTACGCGTGGACGCCACCGCCGGCGCTGGACGACGATGGGTCTGGCGCTGGGCGTGCCCGGTGTGCTCGGCCCCTACCTGCTGTTCGTGCAGGCCGACTCGGAGGCCGCGACGTTGGATTCCGACGCCTATTACGAGGTGGTGTCCGTGCGCAGCGACAAGGTGCTGGACGTGCCCGGCGCGGACACGTCGGACGGCGCCTGGACACGGCAGCAGAGCCGCGTGGCCGGTGCCGCGAGTCAGCACTGGCGGCTGAGGCCGACGGGGGACGGCTACTACGAGCTGGAGAACCGCAGCAGCAAGAAGGTCCTCGGTGTGCGGGGTGCCTCCATACAGTCGGCGGCCGCCATCGAGCAGCAGTCAGGCCACGGTGCCGCTGCGCAGCAGTGGAAGATCGAGAAAGCCGGCGGTGCGGCGGTGAAGATCGTCTCCCGGAGCAGCGGCATGGTGCTGGACGTGTGGGGCGGCTCCAGCGGCGACGGCGTGCCGCTCATCCAGTACGCGGACCAGGGTGGCACCAACCAGCGGTGGAAGCTGGTGAAGGCGGGCGGCTCGGGCAGGTACACCTGGCACAACGCCCAGATCGTCGGCGGCGGGTTTGTCACCGGGCTGGTCTTCAACCCCGCCAGCAAGGATCTGCTGTACGCACGGACCGACATCGGCGGCGCCTACCGCTGGGACGCGACCGCCGCCCGCTGGACCTCATTGACCGACTGGATCGGCGGAGCCGACTGGAACCTGCTGGGGATGGAGAGCCTGGCGACCGACCCGGTCGACCCGAACCGCCTGTACCTCGCGAGCGGCACCTACACCAACGACTGGGCGGGCAACGGCGCGATCCTGCGCTCCAGGGACCAGGGCAGGACGTTCCAGCGCACCGACCTGCCGTTCAAACTGGGCGGCAACGAGGACGGCCGGTCCATGGGCGAGCGGCTGGTGGTGGACCCGTCCGACCACGGCACGCTCTACCTGGGTACCCGCAAGAACGGGCTCTGGCGCAGCACCGACTACGGCGTGACGTGGAGCCAGGTCGGCAGCTTCCCCGTGAAGGACGGTGCGAGCAGCGGCGTCGGCCTCTCCTTCGTGACCTTCGGCCCGTCCGGCAGCCGGACGATCTACGTCGGGGTGGCCGACAAGACCACCTCGCTGTACCGCTCCACCGACGGCGGAAGCACCTGGCAGGCCGTGCCCGGCCAGCCGAAGGGGCAGCTGCCGCAGCACGGTGTGCTGTCCGGCGACGGCTCGCTGTACCTGACGTACACCAACGCGCCGGGCCCGAACGGCGTGACGGCCGGTTCGGTGTGGAAGCACACGCCGTCCACCGGGGGCTGGAAGAACATCTCGCCGTCCAGTGGCGGTTACGGGTTCGCCGGCCTGGCGGTCGATCCGCAGCGCCCGTCCACGGTGATGGTGACCACGCTGGACCGCTGGTGGCCCTCGGACGAGATCTACCGGTCGGCCGACGGCGGCGCCTCCTGGAAGGCGCTCGGCGCGACTTCGGTGCGGGACAACTCCGCAGCGCCCTACGTGGGCACCGGCATCGGTCACTGGATGGGCGCCCTGGCCATCGACCCCTTCGATTCCGGGCACGTGCTGTACGGCACGGGATCGGGGATGTGGGGCAGCCGCGACGTGACCGCGGCGGACAGCGGGCGGGCGACGCACTGGACGATCCCGGCCAAGGGCCTGGAGGAGACCGCGACGCTCGGACTGATCAAGCCTCCCGGTCTTCCCCTGATCAGTGCGCTCGGCGATGTCAGCGGGTTCCGGCACGAGGACCTCACCAAGGTGCCCGCCAAGGCGCTGTCCGGACCGCTGTTCACCAACACCACGGGTATCGACTTCGCCCAGTCGAAGCCGCAGTTCATGGTGCGGGTCGGTCTCGGTGGCGAGCAGCACGGCGCCTATTCGACCGACGGCGGAGCCGACTGGGAACCCTTCGCCGCAGCGCCGGTGCGCGACGCGGACGGCGGTTCCGCGGCCGTCTCGGCGGACGGCGCCGCCGTGGTGTGGACCCCGGCGGGCCAGGTTCCGTTCTACTCGACCAACCGTGGCTCGGCCTGGGCGGCGGCCTCCGGTCTGCCCAAGGACACGGCCGTGGTGGCCGACCGTTCGGCGGCGAATACCTTCTACGCCCTCAGCGGCGGCACGTTGTACGCCAGCACCGACGGCGGGAAGAACTTCAACGCCCGGGCCACCGGTCTGGGCGGCGGGCAGCTGAAGGCGGTTCCGGGCATCGCCGGTGACCTGTGGATCGCCGACGGGGGCAACGGACTCCTGCACTCCACCAACGGTGGCAAGAGCTTCGGCAAGCTCGGCGGCGTGGAGCAGGCGCCCGCCGTCGGCTTCGGCAAGCCGGCCCCGGGTGCCGGGTACCAGGCGCTCTACCTCAGTGGGAAGGTGAAGGGCGTCACCGGGCTGTTCCGCTCCACCGACGGCGGCTCGGCCTGGGTCCGGATCAACGACGACCAGCACCAGTTCGGTGGAAGCGCCATCAACGTCATCACTGGCGACCCCGACGTGTACGGGCGGGTCTACCTGGGCGGCTACGGCCGTGGCGTGGTGTACGGCGACCTGTCCTGATGCTTCTGGCCCGTGGGCGGGCGGCGGTCCGCGCCGTCCACCCACGGGCCTGCGAAGCGGCACGGCCTCATCGTGCCGGGGTGAAGCCGCCCCAGACCGAGAGGGCGCCGCGGGGACCGCCGGCGTCGACGCGGTAGCCGTCGTGCTCGACCTCGCGTGCGCCGGCGGCGTGGTTGTACTGACCGGCGAAGACATGCTCTCCGGCCGGTACCGTGCGGCCCGGCTTGAGGATCCAGCGGTAGACCACTGCTCCGCCCTCGTTCTGCACGGTGACGGCGAAATCCTCGGCGGGCAGCGTCCGCCAGCTGCCGGTGCTCTGCACCGCACCGGTCTGCGTGATGCGCAGTTCCACGGTGAGTGCGGTCAGCGGTTGGGCGGACTTCAGGGTGATGTTGCTCTGCGCCCAGAAGCTGTTGCTGTTCGTGCCCAAGGAGCCGGCCGACGACAGAGGCCCGTCCTGGACGTGCGCGTCGCCTGGCCGGGCCGAGCCCGCGGCGCCTGATGCCGAAGGGCTGGGGCCCGGCGGGGACGAACGGTCCGGCGTGGTCGGGCGGCCGGTCGCGGGCGCCGATGGTGTCGGCCGGGGAGTCCCGGAGGGCACGGACGGCACGGAGGGCGCGGCGGGGGTGGCCGAGACATCCGGCCGGGCCGGCGGCGACTGGACGATGGCGGCGACGGCGAAGCCGCCGACCGCCAGAGTGCCGGCCGCGGCCAGGGACGCGAGTGCGATCCTGGGCCAGGGCCTCGTGCCCGAAGACTCGCGGTGGCGGACGGGGGCACCGGACATGCCGCGTTCCACGCGTGCCAGGATCCGGGCACGGTCGGGCTGGTGGGCCTCGGCGGCCGCGCGCAGCCGCCCGGTGAGTTCCTCGTTCAACGGCTCCTCCTCCCCGCCAACAGTTCCCCGGCTGCTCCGGTGCTGCCCAGCATCCGTTCCAGCTCGGCCATCCCCTTCGAGGTCTGGCTCTTCACCGTACCGACCGATATTCCGAGCGCCAGCGCGGTGTCCTTCTCCGACAGGTCGAAGGCGTGCCGCAGGACCACGCACGACCGCTTCCGGAACGGCAACCGGGCAAGAGCGGTCCGCACGTCCACCACGGCGGCCACGTCCGGACCGTGCAACGGCTCCGCGCCGCGGGACCAGAACAGGGCGATCCGGCGGCGCTCGCGCACCGTGCTGCGGATCCGCGACCGTGCCAGGTTGGCGACCACGCCACGGGCGTAGGCGAGCGGGTGCTCGGCCTGGCGCAGCCGGTCCCAGCGCTGCCACAGCGCGATCAGGGCGTCCGCGGCCAGATCGTCGGCGCCGTCCGCCTCGCCCGTCAGGAGACGGGCGAACCGGGCGAGTTCGGCGTAGTGGCGTTCGAAGAAGTCGTGGAACTCTGCGGACGCGTCATCGAGGACCATGTCCGTTGGTCGTCCCCTCCGCAAAATGTGTGCGCTAACATCCGGGCGGCAGCGTACCAGTGCCCGGTTGGCCAGGGCGCGCCGATGCGACGTGCCCCGGCTCCGCCACCCCGCCGCGGTGAGGTTTCAGTGCGCGGCGAACTGGACCCTGGTCGGTTGTGCGACGTTCGGCAGCAGCGCGGTCCCGTCGACCGTCAACTGCTCTCCGTAGATGTCGGTGATCCTTATCGCGCCGCCGCACCCACCGCCGTCGGCGGAGAGGAAGTAGTTGTAGTCGGTACGGGGCAGCTTCCGCCAGCCCTGGCTGGTGCGTACCTCCAGCCGTGCGACCGGATTCCGGTGGTCGATCACCTGGATGCCGCACCAGTGGGCGCTGGACCCGGTCTTGTACCGGAGGGAGAGCGTGTCGGACGTGCGGGGGCTCACCAGGCTCCAGGTGATCGGGATACGGCCGACCTTGGGATCGGTCAGTTTCGCGAAGGCCTGTTCGCTGAGGTCCAGTTGTCCGGGCGCGCAGGGCAGCGGGCATTCGTTGGTGATCCGGACCGTGATCGAGGCGCCGTTCGCGGCGCGTACGCGCACGTACGCGCCGCAGGCCCTGGACGACTCGTAGTCGGTGGTGTTCATCGCCGCGATCATGAGGTCGTCGCTCGGGCCGAACAGGCAGGCGCCGTTGCCGTCGGCGGCGGCGTAGGCGGTGGCGACGCCCTTGTAGGTGGTATCCGGCCGGATGCGTCCTGCCGACGGTGCCGGGGTGGATGCCGCCGGTGGGGTCTTCTTCGCCGTAGGCGGGGGCGCCGCCGCCGCGGTGGTTGCTGCGGCGGTCGCGCTCGGGGTCGCCGCGGCAGGCGAGCCGGCCGCCGGGGGTACTGGGCTCGTCGGGGCCGAGGACGCGGCTCCCGTACGGGTGGCGGCGGGGGCGGCCACGTCGGCCCCAGCGTCGGTCCCGGCCTTGGGGCCGGGGAGCATGGCCGTCATCAGGCAGAAGAGGACGCCCGCGGCGGTCAGTATCACCGCTGTACCGAGCATCAGCCTGTGTCTGCGCCTGCGCTGCCGCGCGGCCTGCCGTGCAGTTTGCATGTCCGTCCGTTCGAAGGTCCGAGTCGAGGTGCACTGCCTGGTCGCCGCAGGACGCGAAAAGGTTGCCGACGGTGGGAAGCAGGCGCGCGGCGGGTCCTTCAGGGCGGCCGGGCAGCGGTGTCCCGCATCGGTCCGCTCACTGAGCGAGGGAGTGCGGGGAAACGGGTCGGGCGGCACGGATGCCGGCGGAAATGAACACCGAGGGCTTGGCGGTGCTTGCCGACGGGGTGCCGCCGGTGCGGTACGGGACGCCGCTGTCCGAGGCTTGTGCGCAGGGATCCTTCGTCCGTCGGCTGCAGGAACTTCCGCAGGTGGCAGGGGCCCTGCACAGCCTCGTGGGCCCGGAGCCCCGGGTGGACCACCACTTCGCGCACACCCGCGAGCAGCTGATCCCGCCGTACCCGGGGCGTGAGTACGATGTCTCCTTCCTCAAGCACGAGACCTTCTTCGAGCGGATCGTCGACGCGCGAGCGGGGCCGCAGGGTCAGCCTCCGGCCTTGCGCTTGTTGTAGACGTCGAAGCCGACGGCCGCCAGCAGTACCAGGCCCTTGATCACCTGCTGGTAGTCCGTGCCCACGCCGACCAGCGACATGCCGTTGTTCAGCACGCCCAGCACCAGACCGCCGGTGAGCGCGCCGATGACTGTGCCCACACCGCCGCTCGCGGAGGCGCCGCCGATGAAGGCGGCGGCGATCGCCTCCAGCTCGAAGTTGATGCCGGCCTGCGGCGTACCTGCGTTGAGCCGCGCGGCGAAGACCATCCCGGCCAGGGCCGCGAGGACGCCCATGTTCACGAAGGCGAGGAAGACGACCCGCTTGCTCTTCACCCCGGACAGCCTCGCCGCCGCCTCGTTTCCGCCGATGGCGTAGGTGTGCCGGCCGAGGATCGAGTTGCGCATCACGTATCCGAAGCCGACCAGCAGGACGCCGAGGATCAGGAGGACGATCGGCACCCCGTGGTAGCTGGCCAGCAGCAGCGTGAAGGCCACCACGGCCGCGGTGATCGCGCCGAGCTTCACCAGGAACAGACCGGCCGGGAGCGGTTCCAGCCCGTACGAGGCGGCCCGCCGCCGTCCGCGCACCTCCTGCAGGATCGCGACGGCCAGCACCACGAAGCCCAGCAGCAGGGTGAGGTTGTGGTAGTTGGTGTGGGGGCCGACCGCGGGGAGGAAGCCGCTGCTGATGTTCTGGAAGCCCTTGGGGAACGGCGCCACCGACTGGCCCTGCAGGAGGATCTGGGTCCCACCGCGGAACAGCAGCATGCCGGCCAGTGTGACGATGAACGAGGGGATCCCGAGATAGGCGATCCAGAACCCCTGCCAGGCTCCGGCGAGGGCCCCGATCAGCAGCGCGGCCACCAGCGCCACGGGCCACGGCACCTGGTGCTTGACCATCATCACCGCCGCGGCCGCCCCGACGAAGGCGGCGAGCGACCCGACCGACAGGTCGATGTGCCCGGCGATGATCACGATCATCATGCCGATGGCCAGGATGAGGATGTAGCCGTTCTGCTGGATCAGATTGGTGATGTTGAGCGGCTGGAGCAGGATGCCGCCCGTCCAGAACTGGAACAGCAGCACGATCAGCGCCAGCGCGAGCAGCATCCCGTACTGGCGCAGGTTGCCGCGCAGCGCTCGGGCCAGTACGGCACCGGCCGACGGTCGTCGGCCGGGCTCCGGTGTGCGGGGCGTGGTGTCTGGGGTGGTCTTGGTCTGGGCCATGCCTCACACCTGCTTGTCGGGGTATGCCGCGCTCATGGTCATGAGCCGCATGAGGGATTCCTGGGTGGCTTCCGCGCGGTTGGCCTCACCGGTGATCCGGCCTTCGGCCATGGTGTAGATCCGGTCGCACAGGCCCAGGAGTTCGGGGAGTTCGGAGGAGACGACGAGCACCGCCTTGCCCTGGGCGGCGAGTTCGGCGATGACGGTGTAGATCTCAGCCTTGGCGCCGATGTCGATGCCCCGGGTGGGCTCGTCGAGGATCAGCACCTCCGGCTCGGCGAAGATCCACTTGCTGAGGACGACCTTCTGCTGGTTGCCGCCGCTGAGTTTGCCGGTCTGCGCGAACACCGAGGGGGCCTTGATGTTCATGGTCCGCCGGAACGATTCGGCGACCCTCGCCTCCTCGTGCCGGTCGACCCAGCCCCGCCGGGCGACCTTGCCGAGGGCGCTCAGAGAGATGTTCCGGCTGATGTCGTCGCCCAGGTTGAGGCCGAGCTGCTTGCGGTCCTCGGTCACGTACGCGATGCCGTGCCCGATCGCCTCCGGCACCGTCCTGGTACGGATCTCCCGGCCGTCCAGCCGCACCCGGCCGCCGGTCCACCGCCCGTACGAGCGGCCGAAGACGCTCATGGCCAGTTCGGTGCGGCCTGCGCCCATGAGGCCGGCGATGCCGACGATCTCGCCTCGACGGACGTTGAGGGAGACGCCGTCGACCACCTTGCGCCGGTGGTCGATCGGGTGTTGGACGCTCCAGTCCTCGATCTCGAAGGCGACCTCGCCGATCTCGGAGGCGCGCTCGGGGTAGCGGTGTTCCAGGTCGCGGCCGACCATGCCGCGGATGATCCGCTCCTCGGAGATGCCCTCGGGACCGATCGCGATGGTCTCGATGGTCCGCCCGTCGCGCAGGATGGTGACGGCATCGGCGACCCGGGCGATCTCGTTCAGCTTGTGCGAGATGAGGATGCAGGAGATGCCCTGTGCCTTGAGTTCGAGGATCAGGTCGAGCAGCTTGCGGCTGTCCTCGTCGTTCAGGGCGGCCGTCGGCTCGTCCAGGATGAGCAGCTTGACCTTCTTGGCGAGCGCCTTGGCGATCTCGACCAACTGCTGTTTGCCCACGCCGAGATCGGCGATCCTGGTGTGCGGGCTCTCGTCGAGTCCGACCTGCCGGATCAGTGCGGCGGCGTGGGTCAGCGTCTTGTGCCAGCTGATGACGCCCCGGGTGGCGTGCTCGTTACCGAGGAAGATGTTCTCGGCGATGGACAGGTAGGGCACCAGCGCGAGTTCCTGGTGGATGATCACGATGCCGCGCTGCTCGCTGGCCCGGATGTCCCGGAACCGGCAGGGCTCGCCCTCGAAGTAGATCTCGCCCTGGTAGCCGCCGTGGGGGTGGACCCCGCTGAGTACCTTCATCAGCGTGGACTTGCCGGCGCCGTTCTCACCGCAGACGGCGTGCACCTCACCCGCGGTGACGGTGAGGTTGACCTCGGAGAGGGCCTTCACACCGGGAAACGTCTTGCTGATTGACCGCATCTCGAGAACGGGTCGGGCCATGGTTGTGCATCCGTATCGTCGGGGCGGTGCGGCGCCGGGCGGTCCCGTGGGCGTCGCACCGCCGTTTCGTCGTCGCCGGACCCGTCGGTCGGGCTCCGTGGGCTACTTGAGCTGGTCCGCGGTGTACTGGCCGCTGTCCACCAGGACCTTCTGGTAGTTCTCCTTGTCGACGCTGACCGGCTGGAGCAGCTGCGCCGGTACGGTCTTGACGCCGTTGTCGTACTGGCCGGTGTCGTTGACCTCGGGCTTGCCGCCCGTCAGCAGCGCGTCGCCCATCTGGACTGCGGACTTGGCCAGTTGGCGGGTGTCCTTGTAGACGGTCTGGGTCTGCTCGCCCGCGATGATCGACTTCACCGAGGCCAGCTCGCCGTCCTGGCCCGTGACGACGGGAATGGGCTGGCCGGCACCGTAGCCGACGCCCTTGAGCGAGGAGATGATGCCGATCGAGATGCCGTCGTACGGCGAGAGCACGGCGTCGACGCGCGCGGCGGTGTACGACTTGCTCAGCAGGTTGTCCATCCGGGACTGGGCGAGGCCGCCGTCCCAGCGCAGCGTGGCGATCTGGTTGAAGGAGGTCTGGCCGCTCTGCACGACCAGCTTCTTGTCGTCGATGTACGGCTTGAGGACGCTCATCGCACCGTTGAAGAAGAACGTGGCGTTGTTGTCGTCCGGTGAGCCGGCGAACAGCTCGATGTTGAAGGGGCCCTTGCCGTCCTTGAGGCCGAGCTTGTCGACGATGTAACTGCCCTGGAGGACGCCGACCTTGTGGTTGTCGAAGGTCGCGTAGTAGTCGACGTTCCCGGTGCCGCGGATCAGCCGGTCGTAGGAGATGACGGGGACGTGGGCGTCGGCAGCCTTCTGCAGCACGTTGGTGAGCGAGGAACCGTCGATGGCGGCGATCACCAGCAGCTTGGCGCCCTTGGTGATCATGTTCTCCACCTGGGAGACCTGGTTCTCCACGACGTTGTCGCCGTACTGGAGATCGGTCTTGTAGCCCTTGGCCTGGAACTCCTTGACCATGTTGTTGCCGTCGTTGATCCAGCGCTCCGACGACTTGGTCGGCATCGCGATGCCGACGAGGCCGCCTTTGGCCTCCCCGCCGGCCCCACCCTCGCCTGCTCCGTTGGCGCTCTGGCCGCAGGCTGCCAGCGACAGCGTCAGACCCAGGGTGACAAGGCCCGCTGAAAGCTTCCGCACAGTTCCTCCAGTGATGTTCCGCGACCGGCACGGTGCGACCCGGTTGGGAGAAGCCGGAAGCGGTCGAGCGGGGCCGGCCGGGAGCCGTCTCCTCGCACTGTGTGAAGTCCGGGTTCGCGGCGGCTCCGGCCTGGCGATACCTGAGTGTTAACGCTCACAAGTGTGCCGTCAAGGGTCTGTTCGGATCGCCGTTGGGGCAACGAAGTTGCGGGGGATCGCCGTTCTCCGCGATGCGCCCGCCCATCGAGCACGTCCGGGGCGGGCTGACCCCAAGCGGCGGCTTCTGCGGCTGGGGTGAGGCGTATCCACGAGTGGACCGGATCTTGGTTCTGGGCACCCGCCAGCCTACCGTCGGCCGTTCGTCTGCTCGAGGACGGGAGTGTGACGGGGTTTCGCGGGGCCCGCCCCGCCCGGCGCGTCGGTTCCGTGCCGCACGTCGCGGTCGGATCCAGCAGCCGGCCGAGGGTCCCATGGCTGCGGTGGAGAACAGATCCGGGGCCTGAGGCGGCTACCAGGCACGGTACTTGCTGCTCGGTCTCGGCCACCGCGGCGTACAGGACCTGGGCGGCCGGGGTTGGTTGCCTGGTCTTACGTTTTTTACTGCAGGTTCGGACCGCTCATTCGTAGGACCGCCGGAGCCCAGGGGCTCTGGGTATGGCGCGTGCGTGTTGCGGTTGATACGGCTTAGGCAACTTGGCCGCCCGGAGCCCCGCGACGACTCGACCGCCCATGGGGATTCGCGACTCGATCGCTTTGCAAGACAACGTCGGCGAGGTCGTCTGCGGGAACAGTGTGACGACGAGCCGGCGGAGGGAATCGTGCGCGGGCAGAGTCGCTTGACTTCAGGTGGGCAGTGCCGTGCCGCTACGGGTTGAGGCCGACTTGCTGGGCCTCAACTCCAGCAAATCCCCGTGCGGTTGACTGTCCTGATTCTGCTTCAGTGATCCGACGGATTCTTGCAGAAGATCTTGACAGTCGCTCAGGCCCCTGGTCTCCTGCCTCCAACGCCGATGTGCGAACTGCAAATTGTTAGCGCTAACAATGCTCCGGCGTCCCCCATCACCTCAGGGGCCACACCTTGCCGCCGCTCCGACGCGCCGTGCCCGATCCAGCCGGATCCGCAGGTGCCGAGGACAGGTCGCCCCTGCCTGAACCGTGTGACGGCTCATCCGGTCACAAAGGAGATCTCAATGCGCAGACAGAGTTCCAGCCGCAGACACCTGTCCGCGGTGCTCGCAGCCGCGGTTGCCGCCCTGGCCGCGTTGGCGGCGCTGCTCGTCGCCGGCCCGGCTCAGGCGGCCACCACCAGCGACTTGCGCGGCGTTGCTTCCGGCCGCTGTCTCGATGTGGCGGGCTTCAGTCAGACCGACGGCGCAAACGTCCACATCTGGGACTGCCACGGTGGAATCAACCAGCAGTGGACGTTGACGGACGGCAACCAGCTGACCGTGTACGGCAACAAGTGCCTGGATGTCCGGGGCGGCGCCACCACGTCCGGGACCCCGGTGCAGATCTGGACGTGCAACGGCAGTGAGAACCAGCAGTGGCGGGTGAACCCCGACGGCACGATCGTCGGCGTGCGGTCCGGGCTGTGCCTGGAGGTCTCGGGCTGGGGTACGGCCAACGGCACGGGGGTGCAGATCTGGTCGTGCCACGCTGGCACCAACCAGAAGTGGACCGGCCTGTCCGGGGCGAGCAACGCGTGTGCTCTTCCGTCGACCTACCGGTGGACCTCGACGGCTCCGCTGGCGCAGCCGGCGAACGGGCAGCTCGCGCTGAAGGACTTCACCACCACCACGTACAACGGCAAGCACCTGGTCTACGCGACCACCTCCAGCGGAACGGCGTGGGGCTCGACGGCGTTCAGTCCCTTCACGAACTGGTCGGACATGGGGGCGGCCACCCAGACCGGGATGAACGAGCCCGCGGTGGCGCCCGAACTGTTCTACTTCGCGCCCAAGAACGTCTGGGTGATGGTGTCCCAGTGGAGTCAGTGGCCGCTCTACTACCGCACGTCCAGCGACCCCACCAACCCCAACGGCTGGTCCGCCGCGCAGCCGCTGTTCACCGGCAGCCTGCCCGTGGGACCCGGGGACCGGAGGGACGCCCCGATCGACCCGACCATGATCGCCGATGACCAGAACATGTACCTGTTCTTCGCCGCCGACAACGGGAAGATCTACCGGGCGAGCATGCCGATCGGGAACTTCCCGGGCAACTTCGGCTCCTCGTACACGACGGTCATGAGCGACGCGACGGACCTTCTGTTCGAGGCGCCGGAGGTCTACAAGGTCCAGGGCCGGAACCAGTACCTCATGATCGTTGAGGCGCAGGGTTCGAACCGCTACTTCCGCTCGTTCACCGCCTCCAGCCTGAACGGTCCGTGGACCGTCCAGGCCGGCAGCGAGAGCAGCCCCTTCGCGGGTCAGGCCAACAGCGGTTCCACTTGGGCCAAGGGCGTCAGCCACGGTGACCTGGTCCGCAACAACCCCGACCAGACCATGACCATCGATCCCTGCAACCTGCAGTTCCTCTACCAGGGCCTCCCCACCAACACACCGGAGGGCACCGACTACCTGAAGCTGCCGTACCGGCCGGGTCTGCTCACCCTGCAGCGCTGACCCGCCTGAACCGCGGTGATCGCGATGGGGTGCGGTCCGTCGACGCGTAGACGAGCGGTTTACGGCGTGGGCAACTCCACCTGCTGACCGATACTCACCGCACCGAGGAACCCCAGCCGCGCATCGGCTGGGGTTCCTCATCCTGTACCGGCGGCCAAGGCGTAGCGGAGCCGGGCCGTGGAACGCCACGGCCCGGCTCTTGGGTGCACCGGCTCAGCGGGCGCCGAGGAGGTGTTCGAGGGCGAGCTGGTCCAGCTGCTCGAAGGCCATGCCGCGGCGGGCGGCGGAGTCGACGTCGAATTCGTCGAAGGCGGACCGGTCGGCCAGTAGCCCGGCCAGGCCGTCCGCGGCGGTGGGGAGGGCCAGTTCGGGCAGCCGGGAGGCGGCGAGCGCGGCCCGGACCTCCGGATCGGACCGGAAGGCGCGGGCGCGCTCCGCCAGGAGCAGGTAGTTGCGCATGCAGCCGGCCGCCGAAGCCCAGACGCCGGCGGAGTCCTCGGTGCGCGGCGGCTTGAAGTCGAAGTGACGGGGGCCGTCGTAGCCGGCCGACTCCAGCAGGTCGACCAGCCAGAAGGCCTGGCGCAGGTCGCCCGCGCCGAAGCGCAGGTCCTGGTCGTACTTGATGCCGGTCTGACCGTTGAGGTCGATGTGGAACAGCTTGTCGTGCCACAGGGCCTGGGCGATGCCGTGCGGGAAGTTCAGCCCGGCCATCTGCTCGTGGCCGACCTCCGGGTTGAGGCCGACCCGCTCGGGCCGCTCCAGCTCGTTGATGAACGCCAGGGCGTGGCCGATGGTGGGCAGCAGGATGTCGCCGCGCGGCTCGTTGGGCTTGGGTTCGATCGCGAAGCGCAGGTCGTATCCCTGGTTCTCGACGTACTCGCCCAGCAGGTCGAAGGCCTCCTTCAGCCGGTCGAGGGCGGAGCGCACGTCCTTGGCCGCGCCCGACTCCGAGCCTTCGCGGCCGCCCCAGGCGACGTAGACCGAGGCGCCGAGTTCCACGGCCAGGTCGATGTTGCGGATCGTCTTGCGCAGCGCGTACCGGCGGACGTCACGGTCGTTGGCGGTGAAGGCGCCGTCCTTGAACACCGGGTGGGTGAAGAGGTTGGTGGTGGCCATCGGCACCTTCAGCCCGGCCGTGTCGAGTGCGGTGCGAAAACGCTTGACCGCCTGCTCGCGGGCGGCGTCGCCGACGCCGAAGGGGATCAGGTCGTCGTCGTGGAAGGTGACGCCGTAGGCGCCGAGCTCGGCCAGCCGCTCCACGGTCTCGACCGGGTCGAGGGCGGGTCGGGTGGCGTCGCCGAAGGGGTCCCGGCCCTGCCAGCCGACGGTCCACAGACCGAAGGTGAACCTGTGCGCGGGAGTGGGGACGAGCGGGTCGCTGGTCATGAGGAGCTCCGGTTCAGGGCCGAGGGCTATTTGTAATGGCGAAAAACAAATTAGTATGCCGAGACGCCAGAAGGAACCCCACCGGAGGAACGCATGTCTGCTCAGCGTGTCGTGATCGGTGTCGACAGCTCGACCCAGTCCACGAAAGCCCTCGCCGTCGACATCGACACAGGCGCCGTCGTGGGCGAGGGCCGAGCCGCGCACGCCGTCAGCGCGGGCGCCGGACGCGAGAGCGACCCCGAACAGTGGTGGCGGGCGCTCGGCGAGGCCATGGCGGGCACCGGCTGGGCGGATCGCGCCGCCGCCTGCTCGATCGCGGGCCAGCAGCACGGCCTGGTCACCCTCGACGCGGCCGGACGGCCGGTGCGCCCGGCACTGCTCTGGAACGACGTCCGCTCCGCCCCGCAGGCCGCCGAACTCGTAGCCGCGTTCGGTGCGGCAGAGCTCGCCCGCCGCACCGGAAGCGTCCCCACGGCCGCCTTCTCGGCCGCCAAGTGGGCCTGGCTGCACACGAACGAGCGTGCCGCCGCCGACCGCGTCGCGGCCGTCCGGCTTCCCCACGACTTTCTGACGGAGCGGCTGACCGGTGAGGCGGTGACGGACCGCGGAGACGCGTCGGGAACCGGCTGGTGGGGCCCGCACGGCTACGACCAGGACGTCCTCGGCCGGATCGGCCTCGACCCCGGGCTGCTGCCACAGGTCCTGGCGCCGGGAGCCCGGGCGGGCGTCGTCCGGGCCGGGATGCCGCTGCGCGAGGGCGCACTGGTGGCGACCGGGACCGGTGACAACATGGCCGCCGCCCTCGGCCTGGGCCTGACCCCCGGACGTCCGGTGCTGAGCCTCGGTACCTCCGGCACGGTCTACGCCGTCGGCCGGACCCGGCCCGCCGACCCGGGCGGAACCGTCGCCGGCTTCGCCGATGCCCTCGGCGGCTGGCTGCCGCTCGCCTGCACGCTCAACTGCACCCTCGCCGTCGACCGCTTCGCCGCCCTCGTCGGCCGTGACCGCGAGGACGTCGAGGCAGGCGGCACGGTGGTGGTGCTTCCCTATCTGGACGGCGAGCGCACTCCGGACCTCCCGGGTGCTTCCGGCCTGGTCCACGGCCTGCGCCACGACACCACGCCGGGCCGGCTGCTCCAGGCCGCCTACGACGGCGCCGCCCACGCCCTGCTCGCGGCCCTGGACGACGTACTGCGCGCCGGAGGGGAGAACCCCGCCCCCGACGAACCACTGCTGCTGATCGGCGGCGGAGCCCGCGGCAGGGCCTGGCAGAGGACCGTCCTGCGACTGTCCGGGCGAGCGGTCCAGGTGCCCGAAGCCCGGGAACTGGTCGCGCTCGGGGCCGCCGCCCAGGCCGCCGCACTGCTCACTGGTGAGCCTGCCGACGCCGTCGCCCGGCGCTGGCGGACCGCCGAGGGCCGGGTACTGGAGCCCGTACCCCGTGACGACGACACGCTCGAACGGATCACCAGTACGCTGCGGCGGGCGCGGGCCCTGCAGGAGGTCCCGCCGGGAGAACGATAGGAGGGTCGGGTCGATGACGGGGACCGGCAGGGCGAGCGGGGGCATGGAACTCGCGCCCGCCTCGCAGCAGGGGATGCGCCGGCGGAACCTCGCGGTGGTGATCGGCGTGGTCGCCGCGCACGGACGGCTCTCCCGGGCGGACGTGGCCGGGCACACGGGCCTGACCAGGCCGGCCGTCTCCTCCATGGTCGACGAGCTCATCGGCCGGGGAGCGCTGACCGAGACGGAGACCGCGCCCAGCGGACGGGTCGGCCGTCCCGGACGGGCGCTGGCCCTGAACGACCGGGGTCCCGCTGGCCTCGGCCTGGAGATCGGCGTCACCCATCTCGCCGCGTGCGTCGTGGACCTGCGCGGTGAACCCCGGGTCTGGCGTCGCGTGGAGCGGGCCAACGCGGGCCGGCCGGCCGGAGAGGTGCTGGCGGAGGCCGCCGCGCTGGGCGCCGAGGCGGAGTCCGAGGCCGCGGCCCTCGGCCTGCGCGTCGAGGGCCGCGTCCTGGCCGTGCCGGGGGTGGTGCCGAACACGCCGAGCGGGCTGGTCGCGAACGCGCCGAACCTCGGCTGGCAGGCAGTGCGCCCCGCCGACCACTGGCCCGACCCCGACACCGCGCCCGAGCCGGAGAACGAAGCCAACCTCGGGGCGCTGGCCGAGCAGTGGCACCGGGGCAACCCCGCCGAGACCTTCGTACACGTCTCAGCCGAGGCCGGAATCGGTGCCGCACTGGTCATCGGCGGACAGCTGTTCCGGGGCGCCCGCGGCTTCGCGGGTGAACTCGGCCACCTGCCCGTCCACCCGGAGGGCACCCCTTGCGCCTGCGGGGCACGCGGCTGCCTGGAGCAGTACGCGGGCGAAGCGGCCGTGCTGCGCGAGGCCGGGCTGGGACACGTCGGCGACCCGGTGGCCCTGCTCGCCGAGCGGGCAGCCGCCGGGGACGCGGCGACCCTGCGCGCCCTGGACCGCGCAGGGCGGGCCCTGGGCCTCGCCCTGACCTCGGCGGTGAACCTGATCGACCCGGACGGCCTCGTTCTGGGCGGCGCCTACACCGAACTCGCCGAGTGGCTCCTCCCGTCGGTACGCGCCGAACTGGCGGCGAGGGTCACCGTCCGGCCCTGGAACCCGGAGGCGGTACGCCCCTCCGCCCTGGGGCGCCGCGGACCGGTCCTGGGTGCGGCATGGTCGACGGTCCAACAGATCATCGCCGACCCCACCCGCCTGCCCATCCGCTGACTGGTGCTGTGACCGGAGAAGCTCACCGTGCCAGGGCGCCCGGCACGGCCTGGCGCCCGGTGTGATCGAACACGTACAGCTGCCCCAGATCGACCAGCAGCGGAATCCGGGCGCCCACCGGCACCCGGACATGGGGTCCCGTGCGCACCACGAGGTCGCTGCGCACCGCCCCCTGTCGTGCCTGAGCGGTGTTCGCGTCAGTGCCCTGAGCTGATGCCGGCGGCGCCTCCAGGACCGCGACCGAACCGGACAGCCGTTCCATGGCCCGGTCCCTGAGTCGGCAGAGGCCGCTCTGGTTCTGTCTGTGGCTGCGCCTGGGACCCGGGCTTCGAGCGGTTCACAGGCCCAGTGCCAGCCGGTAGTAGGCCTGGTTCCAGCGGAGGTCGCGCCGGAACTGCCTCGGGGTGGTGGTCTCGTCGATGAGGGCGAGTTCGAGGCGGAGCATTTCCGCCAGGTCGTCGAGGTGGTCGGAGGTCAGGGCGGTGCTGAGGACGGTGTGGTGCGGTCCTCCGGCCGTCAGCCAGGATTCGGTGGAGGTCCGCAGGTCGGGGCGGGGCCGCCAGACCGCGCGGGCAACGGGCAGGGCGGGCAGCGGGTGAGGGGGCGCCACCACGTCGATGTCATTGGCGATCAGGCGGAAGCGGTCGCCGAGGTCGGCGAGCCCGACCACCACGGCCGGGCCGGGGGCCGCGTCGAACACCAGGCGCACCGGGTCCTCCCGCCCGCCGATGCCGAGGGGGTGGATCTCGCAGCTGGGCCTGGCGGCGGCGATGGTGGGGCAGACTTCCAGCATGTGCGCACCGAGGATGAGCTCGTTGCCGGGTGTCAGGTCGTAGGTGTAGTCCTCCATGAAGGAGGTGCCGCCGGGGAGGCCGGCGGCAGCCACTTTGAGGGCGCGCAGCAGGACGGCGGTCTTCCAGTCGCCCTCTCCTCCGAAGCCGTACCCCTGGGCCATGAGCCGCTGGACGGCGAGGCCGGGCAGCTGGCGCAGTCCGCCCAGGTCCTCGAAGTTGGTGGTGAAGGCTCCGAAGCCGCCCGTTTCGAGGAAGGTGCGCAGGCCGGCTTCGATGCGGGCCGCGTAACGCAGCGCGTCGTGCCGTTCGCCGGCCGGTCGCAGTTCCGGCGCCAGGTCGTACAGGTCGGCGTACTCCTCGACGAGGGAAGCCACCTCGGTCTCGTCCGCGTCGTCGACGACCTCCACCAGGTCGTTGACGCCGTAGGTGTTGACGGAGACGCCGAAGCGCAGCTGGGCCTCGACCTTGTCGCCCTCGGTGACGGCCACGTCGCGCATGTTGTCGCCGAAGCGGGCGACCTTGAGGGTGGCCAGTTCGGATCGTGCGGCGGCCGCCCGCGCCCAGACCGCGACGCGTGCGCTCGTCACCGGATCGGTGACGTGGCCGGCCACGGTCTTGCGGGGTACGCCGAGACGGGTCTGGATGTGCCCGAACTCGCGGTCTCCGTGGGCGGCTTGGTTGAGGTTCATGAAGTCCATGTCGATGGTGTCCCAGGGCAGGGCCACGTTCGACTGGGTGTGGAGGTGCAGCAACGGCTTGCGCAGCGCGTCCAGTCCGGCGATCCACATCTTGGCCGGCGAGAAGGTGTGCATCCAGGCGATGAGCCCGATGCACCGGTCGTCGGCGTTCGCGTCGAGGCACACCCGGCGGATGGCGTCGGCGTCGGTCAGTACCGGCTTCCACACCACACGCGCGGGAATGCCGGAGGCGTCGGCCAGCGCGCCGGCTATCTGCCGCGACTGTTCGGCGACCTGCTTCAGCGTCTCCTCCCCGTACAGGCCTTGGCTGCCGGTGAGGAACCAGATCTCCTGGGCGGGGAATGTTCGGCTGGGCACATGGACTCCTGAAGGTGACGTCCCGCAGCGCTGGTGAGGGCGGCGCGCGGGTGGGGATTCGGGAACGGACAACGGGGGCGGGGGTCAGTCCGCGGTGTGGGTCGTGTCGCGGATGTGCCTCAGGCGGTGCAGCAGGCCACCAGTGGCGAAGTGGTCGTGCAGGAGCCGGTATTCGGCGAAGAGGGCGTCGTAAGCGTCGGCCCGCGGGGCGTCGGGCATGTAGACGGCCGGCAGCCGGCGACCCATGGCGGCGGTGGCCGTCCGTACGTCGCTGTGCGCGCCGGCGGCTACGGCGGCGTGGATGGCCGACCCGAGGGCGGGGCCCTGGTCGGACGCCGCGAGGGAGACGGGGCGGCGCAGCACGTCGGAGTAGATCTGCATCAGCAGTTCGTTCTTGGCCAGTCCGCCGGCGACGATGAACTCGTGGACCGGTACGCCGCCTGCTTCCAGGGCCTCCACGATGACGCGGGTGCCGAACGCGGTGGCTTCGAGCAGCGCGCGGTAGACGTCCTCGGGGCGGGTCGCGAGGGTCAGACCCACGATGACTCCGGAGAGGTGGTGGTCGACGAGGACCGAACGGTTGCCGTTCAGCCAGTCGAGGGCGACCAGTCCGTGTCCGCCGACCGGCTGGCCGGCGGCCTTCCGGGTCAGCAGGGTGTGCAGGTCCTCGCCGCGCTCGGCTGCCTCGGCGAGATAGTCCGACGGGACGCCTTGGTCCAGCACCCAGGCGAAGATGTCGCCGACCGCGCTCTGGCCGGCCTCGTAGCCGTAGGTTCCCTCGACGATCCCGCCGGCCACGACACCACAGATGCCGGGGACGTCGGCGAGGACGGGGGCGTTCACGACGTGGCAGGTGGAGGTCCCCATGATGGCGAGCAGCTGTCCGTCCTCGACGGCCTGGGCCGCCGCTGCGGTGACATGGGCGTCGACGTTGCCCGCGGCCACGGCGATGCCGGGGCGCAGCCCTGTCCACGCTGCCGCCTCCGTACTGAGCGAGCCCACTCGTGAGCCCAGAGCGGAGAGGGGGAATTCGAGGCGGGTGCGTGCGAAGTCGGCGAACCGGGGGTTCAGCGCGGCCAGGTACTCCTCGCTCGGGTAGGCGCCGTCCTGGTGGATGCCCTTGTATCCGGCGGTGCAGGCGTTGCGGGACTCGGTTCCGGTGAGCTGCCACACGATCCAGTCGGCGGCTTCGATCCACCGCGCGCAGCTTTCGTAGACGAGCGGGTCCTCCTCCAGGACCTGGAGGGCCTTCGCGAACTGCCACTCGGCGGAGATCCGGCCGCCGTAGCGGGAGATCCACTTCTCCCCGCGGGCGTGGGCGAGCTCGTTGATGCGGTCGGCATGCGACTGGGCCGCGTGGTGCTTCCACAGCTTGGGCCACGCGTGCGGCCGTCCGGCGAGCTCGGTCTCGGCGAGGGGAGTCCCGTCGGCCAGCGTGGGCAGGACGGTGCAGGCGGTGAAGTCGGTGGCGATGCCGATCACCGCGGCGGGATCGATCCCGGCCGCCGCCAGGGCCTGCGGGACGGCGTGACGCAGTACGTCCCGCCAGTCCTGGGGGTGTTGCAGGGCCCAGTCCGGAGGCAGTGGCGCACCGCCTTGCGGCAGGTACCGGTCGATGACGCCGTGCCGGTAGGCGTGGACCGCCGCGGCCAGCTCCTGACCGTCGCTGACCCGCACCACCACGGCGCGGCCCGACAGCGTGCCGAAGTCGACGCCGACCGTGTACTGCTCCGATTCCTCGGAAGGAGGGGTGGGCGCGAGGAGATGAGGTGACGTCAACAGAGTGCCTTTCGAAGGAGCCGTGGGCGGCACGCGGCGCGGCCCGGCAGCCGGAGATGCCGTCCCGACCATCCTGGCGGTCGGCGGAGGATCCGATGAGCTTGCAGTGTGAGCGCTAACAATGTCGATAGGCAAGGGGTCTGCGTGGATCATGTGGGAGCCCCCCTTGGCGCGGCGGCCTTCGTATACGGGGACTCGCCTCGATGTGTCGTTGATTCGAGGCGGGTTGAGGTCTCCGATTCGGGTAGCGGGGTCGATGGTCGCGCGAACGGATGGAGTCCGCCTTGTTGCCGCACGTGACGCGGTAACGGACAGGTAACGCGTGCAAAGGGGTTGAGAACCCGGCTTGTTAGCGCTCACAATGCGACGGCGCCCCCTCAAGGGCATCCCGCTCCTGTCACCCCGCCCCCGGCCCCGCCACGCCCCTGACCGCGGGCGCAGCCCGGTACCGGCCGTGCGGAGCCTCATCCGTAGCCCCCGAAAGGACACCCGTCATGGCTCGCAGAGCAGCCCTCGTCCTCACCGCCGCCCTTCTCGCCTCCTCGGCGTTGACCGCCTGCTCGACCGAGGGCCCCGCCTCCGCCCCGGCCTCCGGGTCCAAGTCGGGCTCCGGAGGCACGATCACCATGGGCTTCGCCCAGGTCGGCGCCGAGAGCGGTTGGCGTACCGCCAACACCAAGTCCGTCCAGGAGGCTGCGAAGAAGGCCGGGATCGAACTCAAGTTCTCCGACGCGCAGCAGAAGCAGGAGAACCAGATCAAGGCGATCCGCACCTTCATCCAGCAGAAGGTCGACGTGATCGCCTTCTCGCCGGTCGTGGAGTCCGGCTGGGACACGGTGCTGAAGGAGGCCAAGGATGCGGGCATCCCGGTCATCCTCACCGACCGCGCCGTGGACACCAAGGACACCTCCCTCTACAAGACCTTCCTGGGCTCGGACTTCGTCAAGGAGGGCAAGTCCGCAGGCGAGTGGCTGACCGGCGCGTACGCGAACGAGCAGGGCCCGGTCAACATCGTCGAGCTCCAGGGCACCACGGGCTCCGCACCAGCCAACGACCGCAAGGCCGGCTTCGCCGACGCCATCCGCGCCGACGGCAAGTTCAAGATCGTCGCCTCACAGACGGGCGACTTCACCCGCGCCAAGGGCAAGGAGGTCATGCAGGCGTTCCTGAAGTCCCAGAAGGACATCGACGTCCTCTACGCCCACAACGACGACATGGCCCTCGGCGCCATCCAGGCCATCGAGGAATCCGGCAAGAAGCCCGGTACGGACATCAAGGTGATCTCGGTGGACGGAATCAAGGACGCCTTCGTCGCCATGACCGAGGGCAAGATCAACGTCGTGGTGGAGTGCAACCCGATGCTCGGCGACCAGCTGATGGAGCTGGCCAAGAAGGTCGTGGCGGGGGAAAACGTGCCGACCCGGGTCGAGACCCAGGAGGGCGTATTCACGCAGGACAAGGCCGCGGCCGCCCTGCCGTCCCGGAACTACTGACGCGACAGGTTCCGGTGCCGGAGGAGGCCCGGCTCCGGTGCCTCCTTCACCATCCGGAGCCCGCTCCACCACCCCACACATGAGAGGAGGGCGGATGGCATCTCCGTCCACCCCGCCGCCCACGGGCGGCGGCGGCCCGCGTCCGGTCCTGGAAGCCCACGGCATCCGCAAGCGGTTCCCGGGCGTGCTCGCCCTCGACGGAGTCGCCCTGCGGCTCTTCCCCGGTGAGGTGCACGCCCTGATGGGCGAGAACGGCGCCGGGAAGTCCACCTTGATCAAGGTGCTCACCGGCGTCCACCCCGCCGACGGCGGCACCATCCTCGTGGACGGCCGGCCCCACGCGTTCACGGACCCCCTCCAGGCGCAGCAGGCCGGAATCAGCACCGTCTACCAGGAGGTGAACCTCTGCCCGAACATCTCGGTCGCCGAGAACATCCTCATCGGGCGCGAACCGCGCCGGTTCGGTCTCATCCACTGGTCCGCGATGCGGCAGCGGGCGGCCGAGCTGCTGACGGAACTGGACCTCGAACTGGACGTCACCAGTCTGCTCGATTCGCATTCCCTGGCGGTGCAGCAACTGGTCGCCATCGTCCGGGCGGTGGACGTCTCGGCGAAGGTGCTCGTGCTGGACGAACCCACCTCCAGTCTGGATCGGGAGGAGGTCGCCCAGCTCTTCACCCTGGTCCGGCGCCTGCGGGACCGCGGTGTGGCCATCCTGTTCGTCACGCACTTCCTCGACCAGGTATTCGATCTCTGTGACCGCGTCACCATCCTGCGCAACGGGCGCCTGGAAGGCGAGTACCCCATCGGCGAGCTCACCCCGGTGACGCTGGTGCAGCGCATGATCGGCGGAGAGCTGGCCACCCTCGACCAGCTGTCCGGCCGTGCCCACGAGGAAGCGGCCGAACGGGCGGCCGGCGAGCCGTTCCTCCAGGCGCGACAGCTGACCCGTACGGGCTCGATCGAACCGTACGACCTCGACATCCATGCCGGCGAGGTCATCGGACTGGCCGGTCTCCTGGGCTCGGGCCGCACCGAGGTGGCGCGCCTCCTGTTCGGCGCGGACAGCGCGGACTCCGGAGACGTGAGCATCGAGGGCAAGAAGGTACTCCTGCGCACCCCCCGCCACGCCATCGCCCGGGGCATCGCGTTCTGTTCCGAGAACCGCAAGTCCGAGGGACTGGTGGGCGAGCTCACGGTCCGCGAGAACATCATCCTCGCGTTGCAGGCCGCCCGCGGCTGGACCAGGCCGCTGGCTCGTGCGAAACAGGACGAACTGGCACGGCACTGGATCGAAGCCCTGGACATCCGCCCCGCCGACCCCGAAGCGCAGGTGCGCCACCTCAGCGGAGGCAACCAGCAGAAGGTCCTCCTCGCGCGCTGGCTGCTGACCGCACCCCGGCTCCTGATCCTCGACGAACCCACCCGGGGCATCGACATCGGGGCCAAGGCAGAGATCCAGAAGCTCGTGGCCCGCCTGGCGGGCGAAGGCACCGCGGTGCTGTTCATCTCGGCGGAACTCGAAGAGGTCCTGCGCCTGAGCCACCGCATCGCCGTGCTCCGAGACCACCGCATGGTGGCCACCCTGGCGAACGACGACACCGTCACGCCCGAACGCCTCCTCACGACCATCGCCACCGGAACGGACTCATGACCACCCAGCCCGCCAAGTCCGAGGCGGCCGCCGCGGTCGGGAGACGGCTGGCCGGCCACCGCCTGCTGTGGCCCGCGCTCATCCTGCTCGCCCTGCTCCTCGGCAACCTCGCGTTCCACCACGACTTCTTCTCCGTCCGCGTACGCGACGGCCACCTCTACGGCAGCCTCATCGACATCCTGCAGTTCGGTGCGCCCCTCATCCTGGTGGCGCTCGGCATGACCCTGGTCATCGCCACCCGCGGGATCGACCTCTCGGTGGGTTCCACCGTCGCCATCGCCGGCGCGCTCGCCTGCGCGCACATCTCCACCGCCGCACGACCCGGCAGCGTCGCCACCCTGCTCACGGCCGTCGCCCTCGCGCTCGGTGTCGCCCTCGTGCTGGGCCTCGCCAACGGCTTCCTCGTGTCCGGGCTGGGGGTGCAGCCCATCGTGGCCACCTTGATCCTCATGGTCGCGGGCCGCGGCGTCGCCCAGCTGATCACGGACGGCCAGATCGTCACGGTGACCAGCGCCCCCTACAAGATGATCGGGGGCGGCTACTGGCTGACCTTCCCGTTCGCCGTCCTCCTGGCAGCCGCCCTCGTCGCGCTCACCGCCTTCGTCACCCGCCGCAGCGCACTCGGCATGCTGATCGAGTCCGTCGGCGGCAACCCCGCCGCCAGCCGCCTGGTCGGCATCAGGGCCGGCGGTCTCCTCGCCCTGGTCTACGTCTTCAGCGCGCTGTGCGCCGCCGTCGCCGGGCTGATGATCAGTTCCAACGTCTCCAGCGCCGACGGCAACAACGCCGGACTGTGGATCGAACTCGACGCGATCCTCGCCGTCGTCGTCGGCGGCACCGCCCTGACCGGAGGGCGCTTCTCCCTCGGCGGCACCGTGCTGGGCGCCCTGATCATCCAGACCTTGTCCACCACCGTCTACAGCCTCGGCGTCCCACCCGAGACCACCCTCGTCTTCAAGGCCTTCGTCGTCATCGTCGTCTGCCTCGTGCAGTCCCCGGTCTTCCGGGCCAAGGTCCTGCGCCGCCGCCGCAGGACGACCACTCCCCGAACCCACACCACGGCGGGCGCCGCCCCGCAGCAGCAGGAGGTACGCGCATGAGTACCGGCATCGCGAGCGCCGCCGCGCAACTCACCCGTCCCTTCGCGACCGTGTCCCCGCGCATCCGCACCCGTATCCCACTGATCGTCACGGCCGTCCTGCTGGCCGTCATGTTCGGCGTCGGATCGGTGCGCTACGAGGGCTTCCTCTCCGCGCAAGTCGTACTGAACCTGCTGATCGACAACGGATTCCTCCTGGTCGTCGCGGTCGGGGCGACCTTCGTCATCCTCACCGGCGGCATCGATCTGTCCGTCGGCTCCATGGTGGCCCTGTCGACCATGCTCACCGCCTGGCTGGTCGAGTCGCACGGCTGGCCCCTGGCCACCGTCATCCCACTGGTCCTGCTGGTCGGCGCCGCGAGCGGGACGCTCATGGGCTGGATCATCCACACCTTCGAGATCCAGCCGTTCATCGTCACCCTGGCCGGCATGTTCCTCGCCCGCGGGCTCTGCTACACGATCAGCACCGAATCCATCACGATCAGCGACCCCACCACGGCCGGAATCGCACAGACCCGGCTGTACGGGCCGGGAGGACTGTTCGTCTCGATCCCGGTGGTCATCGCCCTGGCCGTGCTGGTGATCGCCTTCGTCGTACTCCACCACACGCGCTTCGGCCGCAACGTGTACGCGCTGGGCGGCAACGAGTCTTCCGCACGACTGATGGGTCTTCCGGCGGGCTCCACCAAGATCGCCGTATACGCCGTCAGCGGCCTGTGCTCCGCACTCGGCGGCCTGCTGCTGACCTTCTATATGCTCTCCGGCTACGCCCTCCACGCCATGGGCATGGAACTCGACGCGATCGCCGCCACCGTGATCGGCGGCACGCTGCTGACCGGAGGCTCCGGCTTCGTCCTGGGCACCGCCCTCGGCGTGCTCGTCCTCGGCACGATCCAGACGGTGGTCAACTTCCAGGGCACGCTCAGCTCCTGGTGGACCCGGATCGTCATCGGCGCCCTGCTGCTCGTGTTCATCGTGCTGCAACGCCTGATGAGCGGCCGCCGCCCTGCCGCCGACTGACTCCGGCCCCGCAGCCCATCAGCCCGAGCCACCGCGTTCGCGTGCCGCGATCACAGCCTGCTTCCCGGCGCGCCCTCCGGTGGACCGACTTCCAGGGAATACCGCCATGGAATACGCACACGAATCTGTCGACCAGGCCGCCGAGCCCAGGCGGACGGCCGCCTGTCCGCGGACGGCCCGCCCCCTGCGCCTGGACGATGGCGGAACGGGGGAGAGGTGGCAGTTCGGCTTCCCCGGCAGGGCCCGCGCCGAGGTCCACACGCGCGGCGCCAGGCTCCGTTCCCTGATCCTGCCGGACCGCTGGGGCCACACCGCCGACGTGGTGCTCGCGCCCCGCGACCCCGCCGCCTGCGAGGGCTCCGCACGCTACTTCGGTGCGACGGTGGGCCGTTACGCCAACCGCATCGCGCGCGGCGGGCTCGTCGTCGACGGAGTCACCCACCAACTCGCCACCCAGGAGACCGGGCACACACTGCACGGCGGTCCCGACGGGTTCGACCAGCGCCTGTGGCGGTGCGAACCCTTCCACTCGGCGCACCGCACCGGTGTCCGCCTGTTCCTGCACAGCCCCGACGGCGACCAGGGATTCCCCGGTGCCCTGAACGTGCGCCTCACCTACACACTGGACCGCGACGACAACCTGACGATGTCGTACCAGGCGGTCGCCGACGCGCCGACGATCGTCAACCTCACCAACCACGCCTACTGGAACCTCGAAGGGGAGGGGCGCGGCAACGTCCTGGCCCACCACCTCCAGGTCGCGGCCCCCCTCTACACCCCGGTCGACGCCGAGTTGATCCCCGACGGCCCTCACCGCCCGGTCAGCGACACCCCGTTCGACCTCCGCCGGCACCGGCGCCTCTCCGACGTTCTGACCCATACGGAGGCGCAACTGGCTCTCGCCGGCGGAGGCTTCGACCACAACTGGGTCCTCGACGACGCCCGGCGAGCCACTCCTCGGAAGGCCGCTGTGCTGTACGCCCCCGCATCCGGCCGCCGCATGGAGGTGCGCACCACGGAACCGGGCATCCAGGTCTATACCGCGCAAGGCCTGACCGGTGACATCACGGGCAAGGCAGGCAGGCCGTACCACGCCTACGCGGGGGTCGCGCTGGAGACCCAGCACTTCCCGGACTCCCCGAACCGCCCCGACTACCCGACGGTCGTCCTGCGCCCGGGCGAGCTGTACCGGTCGACCACGATCCACAGCTTCACCACGGTCACCGCCTGAGAGGGGCGGCGGCCGTAGCCGCTGTCCGGTGCCGGGGGGCACCGGACAGCGGATTTTGGTGCCTGCGCCGGCTTCCCCCGTACGAGGTGCCCCCGGGGCCCGGCTCCCTGCAGGAGGGGTCAACCGCCGGTCACGTGGGGGTCATTCGCCGGGGGGAGCGACCCTTCGGGCCGTGCTGGCGCGCACGATGAGCTCGGGCGCCACCACCAGGTGCGTCGACTCGTCGGTCCTGCCCTCGATGTGGTCCAGGAGCAGCCCGATGCTGTCGCGGCCGAGCGAGGCGAAGTCCTGGCGGATCGTCGTCAGCGGGGGCGGGAAGAACTCTGCCTCGGGGATGTCGTCGAAGCCGGCGACCGCCACGTCCTCGGGCGTCCGCAGGCCCGCTTCCCGCAGAGCCCGCAGGACACCGAGGGCCATCTGGTCGTTGGCGACGAACACCGCGGTGAGGCCGGCTCCCCGCCCTCGTGATGCCAGGACCCGCCCCGCCAGCTGCTGGCCGGCCTGGTATCCCGACAGCGGACTCCAGTCGCCGCGCAGCACGGGCGGCACCTCGGCGCCGGCATCGCGCAGCGCGTCCTCCCACCCCTGTGTGCGGGCCTCGCTCTCGAGCCAGTCGGGGGGGCCCGCCACGTGCCACACGGTGGCGTGGCCCGACGCGAGAAGGTGCTCCGTGATCATGCGGGCGCCGAGGTTCTGGTCCAGCGACACCCCCGGCAGGTCGAGGGTGTGGCCGCCTTCCACGGTGACCACGGGGCACGGTGCTTCCAGTGCCGCCAGGGCGCGCACCGCGGCGCGTTGCGGAGTGACGGCGACGATCCCCTCCACCCCCCACCCGGCGAGGTGCTGCATGGCTTCCGCGAGGGCTGTCTGCGTGGCGGTCCGAAGCGTGACGGCGGACGTCAGGTAGCCGCGGTCCCGAGCGGCCTCCTGCACTCCCGCCACGGTGCTCGCGGGCCCGTGCAGAGTGGTGTTCACCGCGATGACGCCCAGCGTGTGGGTCCGGCGGGTGGCCAGAGCCCGGGCCGCCGAGTTGCGGCGGTACCCCAGCTGCTCGATGACCTGAGTCACCGCGGCCCGGGTCTTGGCGCTGACGTTCGGGTGGTCGCTGAGCACCCGCGAAACGGTCTGATGGGACACGCCGGCGACGCGCGCGACGTCCGTCATCGTGGGCGCTCGCGAGACGTCCGGGAGCTGGGTCAACTCTCTTCCTTTCCTCATCGAGCGGCCTTCCCTCAAGGTACCGAACCAGCCGCGGCCCGCACACATCTCGGACCGACCGGAAGATTGTCGACCAGGTATAGATGTTGGCGTTCACATTATGCAGCGTTGATCGCATGTTGTGGGCAGGAATCTTCTCGTACCTCTTGAGATTGCCGCTTGTTAGCGCTCACAATCTGATCGGGGCGGCTGAGGTAGGCCAGCTGTGATGCCTGGAGCGGCCCCCGATCAGTCCAGCCCACTCATGCGCGGCCGCGGGGCCTGCCGGACGCCGGTCCCGGAGAAGCCGGCCGCGCATGCCGGAGAGACGGTGAGAGCGCAGTGAGCGAGACCTTCCTGGGGGACCTCCGTCGCGAGGTCCTCGCGGCCAACCTGCGCATCCCGGAGGCCGGTCTGGCCACCCTCACCTGGGGAAACGTCAGCGGAGTGGACCGAGGCGCCGGCGTCTTCGTCATCAAGCCGTCCGGGGTCTCCTACGCCGACCTCGCAGAGGAGGACCTGGTGGTGGTGGCACTGGAGGACGGGCGGGTCGTCGAGGGGCACCTCAGGCCGTCCACCGACACCGAAACCCATCGGTGCCTCTACCGGGCCTTCCCCTCCATCGGCGGCGTCACCCACACGCACTCGACGCACGCCGTCGCCTTCGCCCAGGCGCGCCGCCCGATCCCCGTACTCGGCACGACGCACGCCGACACCTTCAACGGGCCGGTCCCCGTGACGGAGGACCTCACCGCCGAGCAGTGCGCGCGGGACTACGAGTACAACACCGGACAGGTGATCGTCGCCCGGCTCGACGGCGACCCCCGGCGGGCCGACGAGGTCCCCGGAGCGCTCGTGTCACGACACGGACCCTTCACTTGGGGCGCCACCGCGAAGGCGGCGCTGGAGAACGCCATCGTCTGCGAGGCCGTGGCGGAGATGGCGCTGCACACGCTGGCACTGGGGTCCCGCCTCGGGGAAGCCTCCGAACCGCCGAAGCACCTGCTGGAGCGGCACTTCACCCGTAAGCACGGACCGGATGCCTATTACGGCAACGCTCCTCACGCCCCGGGCGTCTGAAGTCGCGCACCGGCTCGGGAGGTGGCGACCTGTTCTCGGATCAAGGGGGCGGTCAACTACCGGTTCCGGACCGTGACTTGACGTGTCCGTCAGGCGCCGGCCTCGCGCTGGCCGTCGGCGGCCTGTCCACGACCGCCCTGACCGTTCCGGTCGCGGCTGCCGCCACCGCGGCAGCCGCTGCCGGCACACCTGTACGGGTCAACCAGCTCGGCTACCTGCCCGACGGCCCCAAGCGGGCCACCGTGGCCGGCTCCGCGACCGCCCCGCTCGCCTGGCAACTGCGCGACGCCTCCGCCTCGGGTGCCACCACGGTGCGCGGGTCCGACCAGGCGTCCGGCCAGTCCACGCACCTGGTGGACTTCGGCGCGTACACCGGCACCGGCACCGGCTTCACCCTGGTCGTCGACGGCCAGAGCAGCCACCCCTTCGACATCTCCGCATCGCTGTACGACGGACTGCGCGCCGACAGCATGTCGTTCTTCTACCAGCAGCGCAGCGGTATTGCGATCGACGCGACTCTGGCGGGCGGCAGCGCCTACGCCCGCCCCGCCGGGCACCTGGGCGTCGCCCCGAACAAGGGCGACACCGGCGTCCCCTGCCAGGCCGGGGTGTGCGACTAACTACCAACTGGACGTGCGCGGTGGCTGGTACGACGCGGGCGACCAAGGCAAGTACGTGGTCAACGGCGGCATCTCCGTCTGGGAGATGGTCAACTCCTTCGAGCGGGCCCGCCGTTCGGGCAGCGAAGCGGCGCTCGGCGACGCGACGCTGCGGGTGCCGGAGCGCGGCAACGGGACGCCGGACGTGCTGGACGAGGCCCGCTGGGAGCTGGAGTTCTTGCTGCGGATGCAGGTCCCGGCCGAGAAGCCGATGGCCGGGATGGCCTTCCACAAGATACACGACGCCAAGTGGACTGCCCTGCCGACCCGGCCCGAACTCGATGCCGAACAGCGTGAGTTGCACAAGCCGTCGACCGCCGCGACGCTGAACCTGGCGGCCTCGGCCGCGCAGTGTGCCCGGGTGTACGCGAGCCGTACGACGCCGCGTTCGCCGCGCGCTGCCTGGACGCGGCCCGCCGCGCCTGGACGGCTGCCAAGGTCAACCCGAACGTGCTTGCTCTCGCGACCGACAACGCCGGCGGCCGTGCGTACGAGGACGCCGACGTCTCCGACGAGTTCTACTGGGCGGCGGTGGAACTCCTGGCCACCACCGGCGAGTCGCAGTACCGGGACGCCGTCGCCTCCTCTGCGCACCACACCAAGTCCGTCGACGGATTCTGGTGGGGCGGCACCGCGACGCCCGGCCGGATCACCCTCGCCACCGTCCCCGGCGTGGCCCTGCCCGCCGACGACGTGGCCCGGCTCCGCGGCCTGCTGACCACGGCCGCCGATGGCCACCTGTCCACCATGGCCGGACAGGGCTACGCGGTGTCGCTCCCCGCCACCGGGTACGTGTGGGGCTCCAACAGCTCCGTCACCAACAACGCGATCGTGCTGGCCGTCGCATACGAGCTCACCGGTCAACAACGGTACCGGGCAGGAGCGTTGGAGTCCCTGGACTACCTGCTCGGCCGGAACGCACTCGACCTCTCCTACGTCACCGGCTACGGCGATCGTTACCCCGCGAACCAGCACCACCGGTTCTGGGCACACCAGAACGACGCCTCGCTGCCGCACCCGCCGGCCGGATCCTTCGCGGGCGGACCGAACGCGGGGCTGGAGGACCCGGTGGCCAAGGAGAAGCTCGCGGGCTGCGCACCGGCGGCGTGCTACGTGGACGACGTCGGCTCGTACTGGGCGACGCCGCAGCAGGTTTCGGTCCTCGCCGCGCAGGACCCCGACGCGTCGTCGGGCAGCGCGACGCTCGCGGTCGGTGGTCCTGGCGTGCAGTCGGCGACGTTCACGGCGACGGAGGCGGACGACGACGCTTCGGCGGCCTCCTGCGCGGTGGCGTACCGGATCGACAACGCTTGGGGCAACGGCTTCACGGCGACGGTGACGGTGAAGAACACCGGAACCTCGGCGGTATCCGGGTGGACCATCGGCTGGAGCTTCGCAGGTGACCAGCGGATCACCAACGGCTGGAACGCCACGGTGAGCCAGCCGGGCAGCACGGTCACCGCCCGGGACACCGGATGGAACGGAACACTGGCACCCGGCGGCAGCGTGAGCTTCGGCTTCCAGGCGACGTACTCGGGCACCAACGCCGTGCCGGCGCGCTACACGCTCAACGGAGCACTCTGCTCCTGAACGATCGTCACGTCACGCCCACCCGGCGATGGACGACGGAGTGGAGCCAGGATCGTCCCGGCTCCACTCCATGGCAGGTCGTCAGGTACGGGTCCAGCGCTGGTTGCTGCCGTTCGAGCAGGAGTAGAGCTGGATCAGGGTGCCGTTGGCGGTGTTGTTGCCGGCGGCGTCGAGGCAGAGGCCGGACTGGACTCCGACGATGGATCCGTCGGAGTTGAGGCGCCATTTCTGGTTGTCGCCACCCCAGCAGCTGTAGATCTGGACTTTGGTGCCGTTGCCGGTGCCGGCGGCGTCCAGGCACTTGTTGCCGTAGACCCTGAGCTCGCCTGCGGCGGTGTGCGACCACTGCTGGTTGGTGCGGTTGTTGCAGTCCCACAGGTTGACCTGGGTGCCGTCGGTGGTGCTGGCACCGGGCACGTCCAGGCAGCGGCCCGACCCGACGCCCTTGATCTGTCCAGAACCGGGCGAAGGGGTCGGAGTGGGAGTAGAGGATCCGGCGTTGAGCGCGTTGAGGACGGAGGAGTAGGCGGCCTTCTTGCTGCCGTCACCGTTGAACAGCAGCGGCGAGTGCTCCGGTCGCCAGGAGTCGGTGTCGCGCACCCCCCAGACGGTGATGCCGAGGCAGCGCGGGACGGCCAGGCAGTCGTTGGTCACGTTGGCGTAGGTCGTGGCCGAGGCACCCTGGATGTCGAGTTCGGTGACGGCCACGTCGACGCCGAGGGCTGCAAAACTCTGCAGGGTGGTGCGGAAGTTGCTGTTGTAGGGGCTGTCGCTGTTGAAGTGCGACTGGAAGCCGACGCAGTCGATCGGCACGCCGCGCTGCTTGAAGTCCCGGACCATGGCGTACATGGCCTGGGTTTTGGCCCAGGTCCAGTTCTCGACGTTGTAGTCGTTGTAGCAGAGCTTGGCGGCCGGGTCGGCGGCGCGCGCGGTGCGGAAGGCGACTTCGATCCAGTCGTTGCCGGTGCGCTGCAGGTTGGAGTCGCGCCGGGCTCCTGAAGTGCCGTCCTCGAAGGCCTCGTTCACGACGTCCCACTGGCCGATCTTGCCCTTGTAGTGGGCCATCACGCCGTTGATGTGGTTGGTCATCGCCTGGCGCAGCGTGCTGCCGCTGAGGCTCTGCATCCAGCCGGGCTGCTGGGAGTGCCAGGCCAGGGTGTGGCCGCGCACCTGCTTGCCGTTCTGCACCGCCCAGTTGTAGACGCGGTCACCCGCGGCGAAGTTGAACTGGCCACGCTGGGGTTCGGTGGCGTCGATCTTCATCTCGTTCTCGGGCGTCACCGAGTTGAACTCGCGGCCGGCGATCGTCGTGTACGCCGAGTCGCCCAGCCTGCCCGAGGCGATGGCGGTACCGAAGTACCGGCCGCTCTGCGTCGCCGCGCTGCCGAGCGTGCTCTCGGCGGCGTGTGACGTCGGCGCCACCAGCGCGGCGGCCGCACCGAGGACGCCGACGACCAGGGCCGCACACAGGACGCTGGTCTTCCGGCGGATGGTGGGTGGGGGAATGGCTTGTGAGCCCATGAATGAGCCTCCAGAAAGAAATCGCGGAAGGGTTGGATCGCGGCATGGTGAATCCGCGTGAACGACGCCCGCGTCCATGGGAAAGGGACGCTCATGAGCGCGTAGAGATCCGAGGACGGCGCCCGGAACCGGACACGGACGGGCCACACCGCCTCGGCCATCAGTCTGGAAACCCCGCCGAAACAAGTCAAGAGTTTCGAAAGCATTTCGAGAATCTGTCTCTCGGGGGCGCTTAGTGGTCCCTTTTCATTGAGTGGTCCTCATCGAAAGTATTTCGATGAGGACCATTCAATCGGGATCTGGCGGAAAGCTGTAAACGAGCATTTCCTTCAGTCGGCATCGCCGGGAATGGCCGCCTGGTCACGGCGGCCTCGGTCAGCGCACGACCGTGTTGAACCCCAGTGCGGGATTGGCGTTCCGGACGAGGGACTTGGCCTGCTCCGGCCACCACACGCCGGCCGCGGGATCGACGATGCCGTACTCCGGGTCGATGGTGCCGCCCGGGATGCCGCGGTTGCACTGGCCGTCGGACTGGCCGACGGTCTTGATCCACAGGTAGGCGTCCACGAGCGGGACGCCGGTGTTCGCGGTCGGCCGGTCGCCGACGCCGCGACCCGGGGCGTTGCACCAGGTTTGCGGGTCGCCGCTGTACTTGCCCGCGGGCGGGGTACCGACGTTCTGCTGGAACCAGCGGTCGGTCCAGTGCCACGTGGACGGATCGTCCACGTTCACGGAGTTTCCCGGCTGCCCGTCGTTCGGTGCTGCGGGTGAGTAGTACTGGCTCGCGCACCAGTCGGCGTGCCCCCTGGCCCAGTCCGGGCCTTTGGTGGCGAACCACAGGCACTGGGAGACCCAGGTGCCGTAGTGGGTGGACAGGCCGGTGGCCAGATAGTTGGAGACGTTCAGCGAGAAGCCCTGGGTGCGGGTGACGCCGGCCTGGAGGAGGCGTTGTGCGATGTCGCCGACGCTGCGCCAGTGGCTGTTGCCGGCGTCCAGGTAGACGACGCTGTTCGGCTGCTGCCCCAGGGCGTCGATCGCGTGGTTGAGGTCGGCGAAGCGTCCTGTGGTGATCGCGCCGGTGGGGTCGCTGCCGGGACCGCAGTCGGAGGAGAGGTTGGCCAGCCCGTCCGGTTCGAGGATGACGACGGCCTTGCTGCGGCCGAGCCCCCGGGCGAAGGCGCTGATCCAGGCCTGGTACTCGGCGTCCGACTGCGCACCGCCGGAGGAATACTGGGAGCAGTCGCGCAGCGGGATGTTGTAGGCCACCAGGACGGGAACCGTCCGGGTTCGCTCGGCGCGGCGCACCAGGTCGCGTACGCGGGATTCGACCTGCTCCGGGGTGCCGGCGGTGAACCAGGCAGCCTCTGGCCAACTAGCTGGCTTCGCCATGGACTTGGCGCCCTCGAAGTCCCGGTGAAGGAAGTCGGTGACGGCCTGGTGGGCTGCGTCGCTGTCGGGATCGACGTGGAAGCGGGTGTTCGTCGCAAGCGTGTGGGAGTCCGGCGCGGAGCTCGCCTCGGCAGAGGCCGGGGCGGCGGCGCCGAGGAGCAGTGTGAGTGCGCTCGCTGCCAGGGCTAATCGGTGCAGCGGGATGCGCACGGGGTTCCTTCGGTAGGGGTTCGCCCTTCGGCGAGGGAAGGGGGGTCAGTAGCCGTAGATCATCTTGTAGGCGACCTCCGGCAGGAACTGTCCGGCCGAGGAGTCGGCCCCGACGCCGCAGTTGCCGTCGGACTCGCCGGGGACCTTGATCCACAGCAGCATCTCGGCACCGCCGCCGCGCTGGCTGGGAGTGCCGATCCGGCGGCCTGCGGGGTTGCACCACTGGCCGTTGGAACCGTTGCCGTTGCGGCTGGTGTCGACGACGAACGGCTTGGTGTAGCCGTAGGAGCCCAGGGCGGAGTTGACCGCGTTGCCGTAGGAGGTGTTCTGGTCGGTGGTGAAGTAGTTGGAGACGTTCAGCACGAAGCCGCGTGCCCCGCCGACACCGGCGGCGGCGAGCTGGCGCGCCATGGTCGAGGCGTCGACCCAGCCGGGGTTCCCGGCGTCGAGGTAGACCCAGGTGTTGGGTGCCTTGGCCTTGAACTGGTCGATCGCGTTCTTCAGCATGGCGTTGCGCTCCGCGATCTGAGCAGCCGTCATGCAGCTCTCGTGGCCGAGCGCGTCGGGTTCCAGGACGACCACGGCAGGGCGGTTGCCGATGCCACTGGCGAAGGCGGCGATCCAGGCGTCGTACGCGGCCCGGCTCCCCGCGCCGCCGCCGGAGTGACCGGCGCAGATGTCCCGGTGGGGGATGTTGTACGCGACCAGGATCGGCAGCTTGTCGTAGGAGTCCGCGCGGCCGACGTAGGCGCCGGTTGCCGTGCCGATATCGCCGCTCCAGTTCCCGAACCAGCGGGCTGCCGGGGTGTTGGCGATGGACGTCCGGATCGCCGCCGCCCGCCCGTCGCCGGGGTTCGCGTTGGTCCACCGCAGGGCGGAGTTGTCGGGGTCGGCGTAGAAGCCGCTGGTCATGGTGGTCGGGTCCGCGGCGTACGCCGGGCCGGCACTGATCAGGGCGAGACCGGTGGCGAGGGCACCGGCCAGCAGGACGGATGCGGCTCGGACGGACTTGCGCATGGTTCTTCCTCCGGTGGGGGTGGGGGTGGGGGTGGGGAAGTGGAAGCGCTTCCAGTTTTGGTGTGGGGTCGGATCGCGCTGATGGGATGATTGGGGTCGTCGAGGAGCAGTTCTTCCATGGAGCCGTCACCCAAGCGCATGCCGACCCTCGACGAGGTGGCCGCACGAGCCGGCGTGTCGCGCACGGCGGCCTCCCGGGTGATCAACAACGCCCCGCATGTCAGCCGCGCCAAGCGGGAGGCGGTCCAACGGGCGGTGCGCGAGCTGGATTTCGTGCCCAATCCGTCCGCGCAGGCCCTGGCGACCCGCCGGGTCGGAGCGGTGGTGCTGGCGGTCTCCAGCGACGAGCCGGGGCTGTTCGCGGACCCGTTCTTCGCGGAGGTCATCGTCGGCGTCAGCGCGGCGCTGGAGCAGACCGAACTGGAACTGATCCTGCTGCTGGCCAACACCCCGCGCGGCCGGGAGAGGTTCGAGCGGTTGCTGCGCTCCCGCCGGGCCGACGGCGTCATGCTGATGGCGCTGCGCGGCGACGATCCGCTGGGACGCCTGGGAGAGGAGGTCGATCTCCCCGTCGTCTTCGGCGGACTCCCGCTCACCGGCGAGCCCACGTGGTACGTGGACGCCGACAACCGGGGCGGTGCCCGCCTGGCCGCCGAGCACTTCGCGCGCACGGGCCGCCGACGGCCCGTCATGATCACCGGACAGATGGACGCCAGGGCCGCAGTCACGCGGGAGCAGGGGTTCACCGAGGGGCTGACCTTGTCCGGCCTGCCGCTTCTCGGGGTCGAGCCCGGGCAGTTCACCGAGGACGGCGGCGCGGAGGCGATGGAGCGACTGCTCCGGGCGCACTCCGATCCCGACGCGGTGTTCGCGGCCTCCGACGCGATGGCCATCGGCGCTCTGCGCACCTTGCGGGAACGGGGCCTCCGGGTGCCCGAGGATGTCGCGGTGATCGGCTTCAACGACCTGGCGAGCGCCCGGCACACCAGCCCGCCGCTGACCACGGTCCATCAGCCGGTGCGGGCGCTGGGCCAGGAGATGGCCAGGATGCTGGTCAGTGCCATCGAAGGATACCGCCCCACCCCGCTGATCCTCCCGACCCGCCTGACCGTGCGCGAGTCCGCTCCCGATCTGCCCGCGTCGGCCTGATCAGCGGGCGCTTCCGGCAGGGCCGGCCCGATCTGACGGGAGCGCCTCCCACTCGATTTCCCGTCGCCGCGATCGGCCCGTGGCGATCGGGAGACTCGGCGCCGGGTCAGATGAATCGCCACAGGTGGTCGTTGGCGCCGTTGTCGTCCCAGAGAACGGTATGTGCTCCCTGGGCGGTGGAGGCGCCGGAGACGCCGAGGACGCGGCTGCTGTTGGCGCACTGGATCCTGAAGGTGTCGCCGCCGCCGTGGCGCAGGCGCCACCGGTGGTCGGCGGTGCCGTTGTCCGCCCACTGGACGATCCGGGCGCCGTTGGCGGTGTCGCCGTTCTCCACGGCGAGGACCTTGCCGCTGTGGGAGTTGCGCAGGCGCAGGTGGCCGCCGGTGTCGACTACGGCCGTCCAGAGATGGTCGGCGGTGCCGTTGTCGTCCCACTGGATGGCGAGGCCGCCGTCGGCGGTGGACATGTCCCGCACACCGAGGACCCGCCCGCTGGCGACGTTCTGGATGCGCCTGGCGCCGTCGGGGACGAACTGCCACTGGCCGGCGGGGGCGCCGGTGTCGGGCACCTGTACGGCTGCGGCGCCGTTGGCGGTGGAGCCGCCTTCGATGCCGAGCAGCTTGCCGGTGTGGACGTTCCGAACCTTGTGGTAGCCGTTGCCGGCGTCCACGACGGTCCACCGGTGGTCGGCCGTGCCGGTGTCGGCCCACTGGAGGATCGGGGCGTTGTCGGCGGTGGACATGCCCTGCACGCCGAGGACCTTGCCGCTGTTGACGTTGCGCAGGCGCAGTGCGGCGCCGTCGACGATGAGGACCCAGTTGTGGTCGGTGGTGCCGGTGTCGGTCCACTGCAGAGCGAGGCCCCCGTCGGCGGTCGACATGTCCCGGATGCCGAGGACGAGTCCGCTGGCCGCGTTGACGAGACGGAAGCCGGCGGTGTCGGTCCGCCAGTAGACGGTGTAGTTGAAGCCCTGGGCGTCGTGGAACGGGGCGAGGTCGACCTTCGTTCCGTTGGCGGTGGCCGTGAAGGCGAGGGAGGTGCTGCTGGTCCGGGTGATCGAGGAGGGGGCCAGGGCCGGGAGGGAGGACAGTGTGGTGCTCCCGTAGTTGCCGGCGAGGACGGCGGGGCCGTAGGTGATCGCCGCGACAGCGGGGTTGTCGTTGGCGGCCTGGAGGGCCACGCGCATGGGGAGCTTCACGGTGACGGTGTCGCCGGAGGCCCAGGACCGGGTGAGGGTGGCGTAGGTGCCCGGACTGGCCGTGACGGTCTGGGCGACGCCGTTGACGCTGACGGTGGCGCCCGAAGTCCATCCGGGGATGCGGACGCGCATCGACCAGGTCCCGCCGACGCCGCCGGTGACCTTGAGCGTCGTGGTGTCGTCGGCCGGGTAGGAGGTGGTCTGGGTGACGGTGATGCCTCGCTGGGTCCAGTCCAGGACGGAGGGGAGGAACAGGTTCACGGTGAGGGTGGTGCTGCCGTCGTGGAAGTAGATGGAGTCCATCAGCTTCGTGTTGGACTCGATGCCCGTTCCCTGGCAGCACCAGAACGTGCCGTAGTCGGTGCTCCAGGTGCCGCCGCCCCAGGCCGGGCCCTTGCCGCGGCGGCCGCCCGGGTTGAGGGGGGTGAAGTAGGTGATGTGCCCGTGCGGGTCGGCCGGGTTCTGGGCGCCGATGACGTGGTTGAGCAGCACCTTCTCGTAGAAGTCGAAGTACGACGCCCGGCCGGGGTCCAGCTGCCACAGTTCCCGGGTCAGCTTGAGCATGTTGTAGGAGTTGCAGAGCTCGCAGGTGTCGGGGGCGAGGAAGCCGGAGATGGCGTTCGGGGCCCGGAAGTGTTCCGCCTGGCTGTTGCCGCCGATGGCATACGTGTGCGAGGTGGTGCAGATCCTCCACGCGTTGGCGGCGATGTCGCGGTAGCGGGTCGTCCCGGTGGCCTTGTACTCGCGGACGGCTCCGATCCACTTGGGCACCTGCGTGTTGGCGTGCAGACCGTTCAGTTGGTCCAGGTTCGCGGCGAGGGGGTCGAAGACCGCGGCATGGTCGAACCGCTGGGCGGTGGCCAGCCAGCGTGCGTCGCCGGTCTGTTGGTGGAGGTCGGCCAGCACCTCGTTCATGCCGCCGAACTCGACGCCCATCAACGACTGCATCTTGCTCTGGCTGAGCGCGGCGGTGCGCCGGTCGACCCAGCCGGCGAGCGCGAGGAGCACGTCGCGGGCCTGCGTGTTGCCGATGAGGCGCCACACGTCGAGCAGACCGGCCATGGTCTTGTGGACGCAGTAGTACGGGACGTTGCCGTTGTTCAGCGTGCCTGCTTCGAGGCTGGTGAAGTCGGCCTCGGGGAAGCCCGACAGGTAGCCGGCGGAGAAGCCCGCGGTGGAGTTGTTGGCTTGGCACTTGGCGAGTTCGGCCACCATGCGGTCGGCCTTGTCGCGGCAGGTGGTGTCCCCGACCGCGGCGTAGGCCTGGGCCCATGCCGTGAGGAAGTGGCCCTGCACGTGGGTGCGGAAGGGGAACGCCGGGTCGTCCCATCCTCCGGTCGGGGCCGCGGCGTTGGTGGAGAGCCGGTGGTTGGCGCGGAAGTTGTACAGCAGGCGGTCGACGTCGATGAAGCGGAGATAGGCCAGGGTGCGGTTCTGATTGTCGAGCCAGCGGCTGCTGGTGAGCTGGACCTGACCCAGGTCGAACGGGAACGTCGACACTCCGACGTCGGACCTGACCGGGGGCGTCTGCGCCGTGGCGGAGACGGTGTTCAGTACGGGGCCGACAGCCGCGGCCACGGCCGCGACGCCGGTCGCCTTGATCACGGCGCGGCGGCTTAAGGGGGGAACCGGCATGGCGAACTCCGTGGTCTGTGAGAGATAAGGGCGCCGCGCACAAGGGCTGTTGGGCTTCGACCGGCGGTTGCGAGGTCGGTGCTGCGGCTGCCTGCTGCGCATGAGTGTTAACGCTCACAATTGACGTGTCAATACCTCCGTCGGGCGGTGCCGACAAGGCTGTCCCGCGCACCGCGCGCAGCTGCTCCAGGCGATCGATCCGCTCCGGCGGCGTGCATCGCGGCCAGGTACACCGAGGTCAATGGGGGTCGACTGGGCGGGAGGTGAGGTGCGAGGCGGCAGGTGGCGGACGCGGACCGCCACCTGGTCGCGGCGTCAGTGACGTCAGGGCCTGCCTGGCGGTTCCTGCCGGCTCGGGTACGTGATGTCGAACCACGTGAAGTGGGCTTGGCTGGTGGAGGGGCGGCCGTTGGAGGTGGCGTAGAGGCCCAGCTGGACACTGGTGAACAGCGGGGTGAGGAAGGTGGCTTCGATGGTGGCCAGATCCTCCCAGGCGCCGTTCGGAGCCGCGTGGGCGAAGGTGTGGCTGAAGCCGCGGATGCGGACCCCCAGGCGAACGGGGCCCGGCGGGACGGGAACGCCGGCCAGGATCTCGGGCCCGTGGCGGAGGCTGAGTCCCTCCGTGGTGCGAAGGAAGAGGAGATGGGTGTCGTCGTCGAGGACTACGGCGAGGCCTGCCTCTTCGTCCGGTGCGGCGGGGACGAAGTGCAGTTCGGTGGAGACGTCGCAGTCGGGCTGTTCCTGGGGGCGGGCCAGGAGGGACGGGACGGTGCGTTCGCCGAGGTGTTCGGGGCGGAGCTGGAGGCGGAGTCCGTCGCCGGTGGTCCAGAACCGCGCGGGTGGGGTGCGCAGGGTGCTCCAGTCGGCGGCGAGGGTGGCGAAGTCGTCGTGGAGGGGCCGGCGGAGGTCGGTGTGGTCGACGGGAGAGAAGACCGGCCAGCCGTCGTCCCAGGTGATCCGGCTGAGGAAGGTCTCGCGGCCGAGGGCGGAGCCCGGGCGGACGCCCAGAAGGAAGGCCCGCCAGTCGCCGTACGGGGTTTGGACGAGGTCGGCGTGCCCGGTGCAGGTGACCGGCCCCTTGGCGGGTGGGAGCACCGGGTTGCCGGGGGCGCCCTCGTAGGGGCCGGTCACGCGGTCGGCGCGGGCGGCCACCACGCTGTGGTCCACATCGGTGCCGCCCTCGGCGGTGAGCAGAAGATAACTGCCGTCGATCTTGTAGAGGTGCGGGGCTTCCGACCATCGGGCGCCCGGGTGGCTTCCCGACCACAGGACGTGCTCCGGTCCCGTGAGCAGTCGTTCGTGGGGAAGGTATTCGCGCATCCAGATCGCGGTGCGGCCGCCGGCCTCGTCCAGCACGCGGGCGGCGGTGAACCAGGCCCGGCTGCCGCCGCCCCCGTCGCCATCGCCGTCGTCCGGACCGTCGTCGAAGAACAGCGACGGGTCGAAGCCCTCGCCGTCCAGCCAGATCGGCTGTGACCACGGCCCCGCCGGGTCGGTCGCCGTGACGACGAAATGGCCGGGGCCGTCCATCAGTGTGCAGACGAGATGGAAGACCCCCTCATGGTGCCGGATCGTCGGTGCGAACAGACCCCGTGAGGGCTCGCACCCGTCGAGGTCGAGCTGCGACGCTCGGTCGAGCGCGGAGCCGATGCGCCGCCAGTTCACGAGATCGCGGCTGTGGAAGACGGGAAGGCCCGGGAACCATTCGAAGCTGGACGTCACCAGGTAGTAGTCCGCTCCCACCCGGCAGACGGACGGGTCGGGCCGGAACCCGGGCAGCACGGGATCACCGAAGACGGGATCATCGCAGGACGTGGTCATGGAACCGGGACGATCTCGACCGGCACGGACAGCACCCGGTCGGCCGCCGGGTGGCGTACGGGGCCCTCCAGAGTGAAGGAGCCCTGGAGCGGCAGGTCGCCGCTGGACCGTCCGACGGCCACGCCGATCTCCCCGGGCTCCACTCTCCTGCGCAGGTCGAGCCCGGTGAAAGAGGTCCGGTCGGCATGGACGGAGAAGGTGATCCGGGCGGCCGCGCCCGGCTGCAGCTCGACCCTGCCGAATCCGGCGAGCCACCGTTGCGGCCGGACGACGGACGCCACGGGATCGGAGAGGTACAGCTGGACCACCTCGGTCCCGGCCACCTCGCCGACGTTGCGTACGGTGACCGAAACGGAGACGGCCCCGTCCGTCGCGGCAACGGGATCCACCGACAACTCCGAGCAGGTGAAGCTGGTCCAGCTCAGCCCGTGTCCGAAGGGGAACAGCGGGGTCGGGTCCACCGAGCTCCAGTCGGTGTGCCCGCCGAGCCTCGCGTGCAGGTAGGTGCCGGGCTGGCCGCCGGCCTGGCGGGGGATGGAGACGGGCAGCCGCCCGGACGGTTCCGCGGCCCCGCTGATGATCCGGGCCAGCGCCGTCCCGCCCTCCTCGCCGGGGAAGAAGGCCTGCACCACGGCCGATGCGCGCTCGGCCAGCGTGCCGAGTGCGTAGGGCCGTCCGGAGACGAGGACCAGAACGGTCGGCACCCCGGCGTCCAGAACGGCGTCGGCGAGCGCGGCCTGGTCGCCGGGCAGGTCGAGGGTCTCGGCGTCGCAGCCCTCGCCGGAGGTGCCCCGGCCGAACATGCCGGCCCGGTCCCCGAGCACCAGCACGTTCACGTCCGGATCGTCCGCGGTGACCGTGAACCCGGCAGCGGTGAGCGCCTCGCCGAGCGTCGGGATCTCCAGCCCGAGGTCGCCGGGCAGCGCGACGTGGTTGGGGAAGGAGTAGCAGCCGAGGAAGGACTGGGGGTCGTCGGCGTACGGCCCGCTGATCGCCACGCGGCACGGCCGCAGCGGCAGGGTGCCGTCGTTGGCGAGCAGCACGGTGGACCGTTCGGCCAGGAGCCCGGCCAGTGCCCGGTTCTCCGGCGGGTCGAGGTCGACCGGCTCGGGCTTGACGGGTTCCCAGCCGGGGTCGAGCAGGCCGAGCTCGGCCTTCTGCAGCAGGACCCGTTCCGCGGCCCGGTCGATGAGCTCCTCGGACACGACTCCCGACCGGACGAGTTCGGTCAGCGGCTCGCCGTAGCAGCGGGCCGTGGGCAGCTCGACGTCGATTCCGGCGGTCAACGCCAGCGCGCCGGCCGCGCCCCGCGATCCGGTGACACCGTGCCGGGTTTCCAGGAAGGAGACGGCGTAGTAGTCGGCGACGACCACACCGCTGAAAGCGAGCTCACCCCTGAGCAGCTCGGTCAGCAGCCGTTCGTCGGCGGCCACCGGGACTCCGTCCACGTCGGTGTAGCTGTTCATCACCGACCGGGCGCCTCCCTCGCGCAGTGCCCGTACGAATGGCTCGACCAGTACGTCGGCGAACTCGCGCGGCCCCGAGGAGACGGGGGCCATGTTCCGGCCGCCGCGTGAGGCCGAGTACCCGGCGAAGTGCTTGAGCGTCGCCACGATCCCGGCGCCCTCCAAGCCCTGCACGTAGGCGGTGCCGATCGCTCCGACGAGGTAGGGGTCCTCGCCTATGCACTCCTCGGTCCTGCCCCATCGGTAGTCGCGGACCACGTCGAGCACCGGGGCCAGCCCTTGGTGGACGCCGACCTGCCGCATCCCCGCGCCGATGGCGGAGGCCATCTGGCGCACGAGCCCGGGATCGAAGGATGCGCCCCAGGCCAGCGGCCCGGGGAAGACCGTGGCTCCGAACGTCATGAACCCGGTCAGGCACTCCTCGTGAGCGACCGCCGGGATCCCGAACCGGCCGGATCCGGTCACCTGCCGCTGGAGCGAGGCGAGCCGCTCCATCCCGGCCTCCACGGCGATCGGCGCGGTGCCGTACACCCGGGTCAGCTGGCCGAGGCCGTGGGCGACGATGTCGTCCAGGCCGGGCGCGGACTCGCCCGAATCGTCCTCCATCGGCGCGACCGGTGCGCCCGGATCCGACGGCAGCGCCCAGAAGCCGGTGAGCTGACCCGCCTTCTCTTCCAGCGTCATTCGTTTCAGCAGATCGGCGACTCGTACGGACACGGGTATGAGGGGGTCACGCCAGGGCTCGGTCAAGGAGTTCTCCTAGGGACTTCGACGACACGACCTAGAGACGGGGCGGGGCGGTGGAGAGCCTGACCTTGAGCTCGGTCGAGAGCTCCATCCGGGGGCTGACCAGGGGCTGACCGTCCAGGAGCTGGAAGAGTGTGCGGGCGGCGAGCCGGCCCATCTCCTCCAGCGGCTGGCGCACCGTCGTCAGCGGCGGTGACAGCCATTCGCACATCGGCAGGTCGTCGAAGCCGACCACGCTGAGGTCCTGGGGGATGCTCAGCCCGCCCTGCCGGGCGGCTTCGTAGACGCCCATCGCCTGCTGGTCGCTGCCGGCGAAGATGGCGGTCGGCGGCTCGGGAAGGGCGAGCAGTTCCCGTGCGCGCTGGAACCCGCCCTCGTGCTGGAAGTCGCCGAACCGGATCAGGTCGCGGTCGACCTCGATCCCGGCCCGCTCCAGCGCGGCGCGGTATCCGTCGATGCGGGCCTGACTGCAGAGCATCTCCTTGCGCCCGCCGATCGCGCCGATCCGGCGGTGCCCCAGCTCCAGCAGGTGCTCCGTGGCGGCGAGGCCGCCCGCCCAGTTGGTCGCGCCGATGCTCGGCACGCCGTTGCCCGGCAGGTCGATCGGGTCGATGACCACCAGCGCCACCCCGGCCTGTTCGACCTGGGCACGCTGGGCTTGGGTGACCGAGGCGGTGACGAGGATGACGCCGTCGCTGTGGTGCAGGACCGGCAGGGCGGCCCAGCTCGACGGCGTGGCTTCGCCCGGCGGGACGAGCGACACGACGGTGCCGACGCTCCGCTGGGCGCACTCGGCCTCGACGCCGCGCAGGATCTCCACCGCCCACGCGCTGTCCAGACCACCGATGATCAGGTCGACCAGGCCGGACCTGCGGGCCCTGGCCTGCCCGCCGGGGTGGAGGTAGTTGTGGGAGCGCAGCAGGCCCTCGATCCGTTCGCGTGTCGAGGGTGCGACATCGGAGCGGCCGTTGACCACCTTCGACACGGTGGCCTGGGAGACCCCTGCCTCCGCGGCGATGAGGGCCAGGGTCGGACGCTGCTCGCTCAACTTCTCTCCTCTGTGCGGACGTTCTGGGCTGACGACAGGTATCGCAAACTTTCGAAGAGTTTCCAGTCGGCGCGACCAGGTTGTCAAGCTCCAAGTGCGCTGCTGCCAAAGGGAAATCAGTAAGAAAGCTTGACCGGGGGCCCGTGCGTTCCTAGTTTGTGGCAGCACCGAATCGAGGATGTTGCGAAAGAATTTCGAAATCGAACCGTGTTCCCCACCCCGGAGGTCCCATGGCCAGCACACCCCCGAGCCGACGAAGCTTCCTGGCGCTCTCGGGCCTGACCGCTCTGTCCGTCTCGCTGACCGCGGCCTGTGGCGGCGGGGACTCCGGCTCGATGCCGACGGCCGGCGGCAAGGTGACCTTCGCGTGGTGGAACATCGCCACGACGGAGCCGGGGAAGTCCCTCTTCCCGCAGATTTCCTCGGCGTTCACGGCCGCCCACCCGAACATCACGATCAAGACGACCTCGTTGGAGAACGAGGCGTTCAAGTCCAAGCTGACCGCCACCACCTCTTCGGGAAAGCTCCCCGACGTCTTCCAGACCTGGGGCGGCGGCGTTCTGCGGCAGCAGGTCGACGCGGGGCTGGTCGAGGACCTCACCGACGTGTTCGGCTGGTCGTCCGAGCTCACCCCGGTCTCGCTGCAGGCCTATCAGTTCGAGGGCCGGACCTACGGGGTGCCCTACGACGTCGGCATGGTCGGCTTCTGGTACAACAAGAAGCTCTTCGCCAAGGCCGGGATCGCCGCTCCGCCGGCCACCTGGGCCGAGCTCCTGGAAGACGTCAAGAAGCTCAAGGCGGCGGGCGTCACTCCGATCGCCCTCGCGGGCAAGGAGAAATGGCCCGGCCACTACTACTGGGCCTACCTCGCAATGCGCGTCGCAGGCCTCCCCGCGCTGCAGCAGGCCGCGACCGCCAAGGACTTCACCGGCGCGGGCTTCGTCCAGGCAGGCACCCACCTCAAGGAGCTGGTCGACCTCCAGCCGTTCCAGACTGCCTTCCTCGGCGCCGGCTACGCCACCCCCGGCGGCCAGGCCGCGACCATGGGCAACGGCAAGGCCGCCATGGAGCTGATGGGGCAGTGGGGGCCGTCGGTGCAGAAGGACGCGGGCGCCGACCTCGGCGCGGACCTGGGCTTCTTCCCCTTCCCCACGGTCGACGGCGGGGTCGGTCGGGCCACCGACGTGTTCGGCGGTGGCGGTGGCTTCGCGCTGCGCAAGGGTGCGTCGAAGGAGGCGCTGGACTTCCTGAAGTTCTTCGTTCTGGACAACCAGTCCAAGCTGCTGGCCTCCAACGGCTACCTGCCGGTGGTCAAGGGCGCGGAGAGCCAGCTCACCGACCCCAACAGGAAGGTGGTGGCCGACAGCCTGGTCAAGGCGACGGGCTTCCAGCTCTTCCTCGACCAGGCCTACCCGCCGGCGGTCGGCCAGGAGGTCAACGACAGCGTCGCCGACCTCATCGCGGGCAAGAAGACGCCCGAGCAGGTCACCAAGTCGATCACCGAGGCTGCGAAGGGTGCCTAGCTCCGTGTCCACCCTGACCAAGGAGCGGACGCAGGACGCCGGGCCGGTGGGCCCGCCCGCCCCGGCACGCTCGCTCCCGCGCCGGCTGGGAAGCTGGGCGTCCGTCGCCTGGTTCCTCGTCCCGGCTCTGGTCCTCTTCCTCGTCTTCGTCCTCGCCCCCATCGCGGTCGCCGTCTACACCGGCTTCTTCAAGTGGGGCGGGGTCGGCCCCCTGGAGGAGTTCGTCGGCTTCGGGAACTACGCCACCCTCTTCCGGGATCAGGTCTTCCTCGGCGATCTGGAGCGCGGGCTGTACCTGATCACGCTGTCGATCACGGTGCAGTTGCCGTTCGCGCTGTTCACCGCCGTCCTGCTCAACCAGAGGCTGCGCGGCCGGGCCGTCTACCGGATGCTGTTCTTCGCGCCGTACATCCTGTCCGAAGTGGTCACGGCGGTCCTCTTCACGATGATCTTCCTTCCCGGTGGCGGCATGGCCGACCATCTCGCGGGCGCCCTCGGCCTGGAGGGGCTGCAGGGCAAGTGGCTCGCCGATCCCTCGACGGTCATGCCGACCCTGTTCGTGGTCATGACCTGGAAGTACTTCGGGTTCCACATGATGCTCTTCCTCGCCGGGCTGCAAAGCATCCCGGGCGAGATCCTCGAGGCAGCCTCCATCGACGGCGCCGGCGCCTGGCAGCGCTTCCGGCACGTGACGCTGCCGTTGCTCGGCCCGACGATCCGGATCAGCGTCTTCCTTTCGGTCATCGGCGCCATCCAGCTCTTCGACCTCGTCTGGGTCATGACCGCGGGCGGGCCCAACCACTCCTCCGAGACGATGGCGATCTCGATGTTCCAGTTCGGGTTCAAGCGCTACCAGGTCGGCTACGCCAGTGCGATCAGCGTGGTCCTGTTCATGATCAGTCTGGTCTTCTCCCTCTTCTACCAGCGGTACGTTCTGCGCCGTGACCTGAGCGGGGCCGTCACCACGGGAGGTGGCCGATGAACGCCCGCAGAACGACCCGCGGCCTGTCGCTGCACGCCGTGGTCTGGCTGATCGGCGCGTTCGTCGTCGTGCCGCTGGTCTACGCGGTGATCTCCGGGTTCAAGAGCACCGGCGAGCTGACGACCAACCCGTTCGGGCTGCCGGAGCACTGGAAGACCGGCAACTACACCGGCATTCTCGGCGACGGAATGTTCTGGCGGCAGATCGCCAACAGTGCGGGCATCGCGATCGGCACGGCATGCTGCACGGTGGCGGTCTCCGCGATGGCGGCGTTCGTACTGGCCCGCTACGCCTTCCGGGGCAGGGAGCTGTTCTACACGCTGTTCACGATCGGGCTGATGTTCCCGTTCGCGGTGGCCGTCCTGCCGCTGTTCCTGCTGCTGCGCAACTTCGACCTGCTCGACAACCCGCTCGGAGTGATCCTCCCGCAGGCGGCCTTCGGGCTCCCCATGACGATCATCATTCTGCGCGGGTTCTTCCGGACCGTCCCGGCAGAGGTCGAGGAGGCGGCCGTCATGGACGGCTGCGGCAAGTTCCGCTTCTTCTGGAAGATCCTGCTGCCGATGGCGCGTCCGGCGCTCGGCACGGTTTCGGTGCTGGCGATCGTCGCGAGCTGGAACAACTTCTTCCTGCCGCTGCTGGTGTTCAACGACCCGAAATGGCAGACGATCCCGGTCGGCGTCCAGCAGTTCCAGGGCCAGTACTCGACCGACTACGCGCTCGTCCTCGCCTACATCGTGCTCGCGATGGTCCCCGCCCTCGCCTTCTACGCCGTCGCCGAGCGGCAGCTGATCGGCGGACTGACCGCGGGCGCCACCAAGGGCTGACCCGTCCCGCCCGACCTCCACCCCCGAGGAGACGCCGTGAAACGCCTGGCCGCATCGACCGCAGTTTTGTTAGCGCTAACAACACAGGCTGTGGCCGCCCCCGCGCACCCCGCCCCCGCGCACCCCGTCATCGACTTCCGCGCCGAACTCCAGCCCATAGACGGATTCGGCTTCTCGATGGCCTTCCAGCGGGCCGACCTGCTGCACGGCGCACGCGGCCTCAGCCCGGCCAAGCAGCGCGAGGTGCTCGACCTGCTGCTCAGTAAGGACAAGGGCGCGGGCCTTTCGATCCTGCGCCTGGGCATCGGGTCGTCGGCCGACAGGGTCTACGACCACATGCCGACGATCCTGCCGGCCGATCCCGGCGGGCCGCAGGCCACGCCGAAGTACGTCTGGGACGGCTGGGACGGCGGTCAGGTCTGGCTCGCCAAGGAGGCCAAGGACTACGGCGTCACACGGTTCTTCGCCGACGCCTGGAGCGCCCCGGCCTTCATGAAGACCAACGGAAGCGAGAACGACGGCGGCGAGCTGCGCCCCGAATGGCGCCAGGCCTACGCGAACTACCTCGTCCAGTACGCGAAGTTCTACCGGCAGGAGGGCATCGGGATCACCGACCTCGGGTTCACCAACGAACCCGACTGGACGGCGACCTACGCCTCGATGCGGTTCACCCCGCAGCAGGCCGTCGACTTCCTCAAGGTGCTCGGGCCGACCGTCCGCGCGTCCGGACTGAAGACCGGGGTGGTCTGCTGCGACGCCGCGGGCTGGGACCGACAGGTCGCCTACACCGAAGCCATCGAGGCGGACCCCGCGGCCGGCAAGGCCGTGCGGACCATCACCGGACACCGCTACAGCGGTCCGACCGAGGTGGCGCAGCCGACCGACAAGCACGTGTGGATGTCGGAATGGTCGCCGGACGGCGCCACCTGGAACGAGAACTGGCACGACGGCAGCGGCTACGACGGTCTCACCGTCGCGGCCGACATCCAGAACACCCTGGCCGTCGGCAACGCCAACGCCTACGTCTACTGGACCGGCGCGTCCCTCGGCGCGACCCGAGGGCTCATCCAGCTCGCCAACCCCGGTGACGACTACCGGGTGTCCAAGCGGTACTGGGCGCTGGCCGCCTTCAGCCGGTTCATCCGCCCCGGCGCCGTCCGCGTGCCGGTCACGAACGCCGGCCCGGCACTGCAGATCACGGCCTTCCGCAACACCGACGGCAGCCGCGTGATCGAGATCCTCAACACCGCGACCACCGAAAGCTCCGCCGAGTTCTCTCTCCGCGGCGGGCACGACCGCCGCCCCGACGGCTACGTCACCGACGAGACCCGCTCGATCACCCCGGCCGACATCGTCTCCACCCATGGCACGACCCTCAAGGCGACGCTCGCCCCACGCGCGCTGACCACGATCGTCCTCGACTGAACCGACCATCACCGCAGGAGTAGTCCGTCATGCCCATTCCCAGGTCCAGGTCCACGTCCCGGATTCTCACCGCTCTGTCCGCCGCCGTCTGCCTGGCGGCCGGCCTCGGCGCCGCGCCCGCAGCCGCCGAGCCCCGCCCCAGGACGCTCGGAGAACTGGCCAAGAAGCACCACAAGTACTTAGGCTCCGCCACCGACAACCCCGAGTTCACCGACGCCGCCTATCTGAAGCTCCTCGGCAGCGAATTCGGGCAGACCACCCCCGGCAACGCCATGAAGTGGTACGCCACCGAGCCCGAACGCGGCGTCTTCGACTTCACCGCCGCCGACGAGGTCGTCTCGTTCGCCAAGGCCCACCACCAGAAGGTCCGCGGCCACACCCTCATCTGGCACAACCAGCTCCCCGCCTGGCTCACCGAGCACGCCTGGACCGCCGACGAACTGCGCGCCGTCCTCAAGAACCACATCCAGACGCAGGTCCGGCACTTCAAGGGCCAGGTGATCCACTGGGACGTCGTCAACGAGGCCTTCAACGACGACGGCACCTACCGCGAATCACTCTTCTACAAGACGCTCGGCCCCGGCTACATCGCCGACGCCCTGCGCTGGGCCCACGAGGCCGACCGGCACGCCAAGCTGTACCTCAACGACTACAACGTCGACGGGATAGGCCCCAAGAGCGACGCCTATTACACCCTGATCAAGCAGTTGAAGGCCGACGGCGTTCCGGTGGAGGGCTTCGGCATCCAGGGCCATCTGGCGCTCCAGTACGGCTTCCCGGCCGATGTCCAGCAGAACATGCAGCGCTTCGCCGACCTCGGGGTCGAGGTCGCGATCACCGAGCTCGACATCCGGATGAACCTCCCCGCGACCCCTTCGATGCTCGCCACCCAGGCCACCTGGTACGCCGACTACGTCAAGGCCTGCCTGGCGGTCAGGAAATGCGTCGGCATCACCATCTGGGACTACACGGACAAGTACTCGTGGATCCCCTCCGTCTTCCCCGGTGAGGGCGCAGCGCTGCCCTACGACGAGAACCTGCTGCCCAAGCCCGCCTATCACTCGATCAGGAAGGTGCTGGGCGGATGATCAGAACGGCGATCGTCGGAACGGGCGGGATCGCGGGCATATGCCACGTTCCCGCCCTCCGGGCGCAGGCGCACCGGGCCCTGATCGTGGCCGCCGTCGACGTGGACGCCGCGCGCGCCGAGGCCTTCGCGGCCGAACACGGCATACCCGCGGTCTACACCGACCTGCACACGATGCTCCAGGAGCAGAGGCCGGACCTCGTTCACCTGTGCACGCCTCCGTTCCTGCACGCCGACCAGGCCGTGGCCTGCCTGGAGTCGGGCGCGTGGGTCTGGTGCGAGAAGCCGGTGGCCCTGTCGCTGGCCGAGCTCGACCGGATCCGTCGCGCCGAAGGGCCCGCCCTCGCGGGCGCGGTGTTCCAGCACAGGTACGGCTCGGGGGCCCGGTACCTGCGCGACCGGATCGCGGCCGGGACGCTGGGCCGTGCCCTGGTCGCGCAGTGCGTCACGGCGTGGTATCGCGACGACGCCTATTACGACGTGCCCTGGCGCGGCACCTGGGAGAGCGAAGGCGGCGGCCCGACCCTGGGCCACGGCATCCACCAGATGGACCTGATGCTCGCGGTGCTCGGCGAATGGGCCGAGGTACGCGCGATGGCCGGCCGCCTCGAACGCGACGTCCAGACCGAGGACGTGTCCGCGGCCCTCGTCCGGTTCGAGAACGGAGCCATCGCGACGGTCGTCAACAGCGTCCTTTCCCCGCGCGAGGAGAGCTACCTGCGGTTCGATCTCACCGATGCCACGGTCGAACTGCGCCATCTGTACGGCTACTCCAACGCGGACTGGACGTTCACCACCAGCTCGAAAAGCGTGAAGTGGGAGCCGCCGGAGGACCTGCCCAGCTCGCACACCGCCCAACTCGCGGCCTTCCTGGACGACTACGAGGCGGGGACCCGGCCCGACCTCGGCAGGCCCACCATGGAACTGGTCACCGCCCTGTACAAGGCCGCGATCACCGGCCTGCCGGTCCGGCGCGGAGAGATCGACGCGGCCGACCCGTTCTACGGCTCGCTCAACGGAGGGCGCCCGGAGGTGTTCCGATGACCTTCGAACTCATCGAGGACGAGGACTCGCTGACCGTCCGAGCCTGCGACGTCGACCTCTTCCGGTACGTGCACCGGCCGGTCATGGACCCCTTCGAGGCGCCGAAACCCTACCTGCATCCGGTGCGCACGCTCGCCGGCGACGTGGTCACCGGCTACCGGCCGCACGACCACCGCTGGCACAAGGGCATCCAGATCACGGCGTCGTGGCTCTCGGGGCACAACTTCTGGGGTGGCGGCACCTACTTGCGCGGCCAGGGCTACGTGGACCTGCCGAACCTCGGCACGATGCGCAGCCTCACCGTGGCCGCCGAGACAGGCCACGGCCGCGCCGTGATCACCGAGGACCTGGCCTGGTACACGATGGCGGGGGAGCACTGGATCGACGAGCGCCGCACGCTGACCGCCCGCGACGTCGAGGCCGACTCCTGGACCCTGGACGTCACCACCGCACTGACCAACGTCCGGGGCGCCGGACTGCTGTTCGGTAGCCCCGGCACACAGGGCAGAAGGCTCGCCGGATACTCCGGCCTGTTCTGGCGCGGCCCGCGCGACTTCACCGGCGGGGAAGTGATCGGCCCCGCGATGGGCGAGCAGGGTGACTGGCTGGCCTTCACCGGCACGCACGACGAGGTCGACCGCTCCTCCACGCTCCTGTTCCTGGACGATCCGGACGCCCCCTGCGACTGGTTCGTCCGCAGTGAGCCCTTCCCAGCCGTCAACCCCTCCCTGGCATTCGACGAGGAACTGCCGCTGGCCCCGGGCGAGACCCTGTCGCGCCGCTACCGGATCGTCGTGGCCGACGGTGCGTGGGCCCCCGGGCGCCTGTCCCGCCACATCGCGGAACACCCGTGGTGACCCCGTTCCCCGGCGGCGTGGGGATCTCCGGGTTGACCGTGTACGACTGGGAGGCCGCCGACGGGCTGTGCGGCGGCACGCCCCACATGCACCTCGTCTGCTCCGAAGCCTACGTCGTCATCAGCGGCGCGGGCAGTGTCCAGACCCTCACCACCTCCGGCTTCGCCGAGACCCCGCTGCACGCCGGCGACGTCGTCTGGTTCACCCCCGGCACGATCCACCGCCTGGTCAACGACGGCGGCCTGCGCCTCGTGGTGCTCATGCAGAACGGCGGACTTCCCGAGGCGGGCGACGCCGTCTTCACCTTCCCTGCTCCGGTCCTGGCCGATCCCCACGCCTACCGGAGGGCGGCAGCCCTGACCGGCGACTATTCCGCGGCAGCGCGCCGCCGCCGCGACTTGGCGGTCGAGGGTTTCCTGGCCTTGTGCGAAGGCGGGCTGCCGGAGTTCCACATCGCAGCCCACCGCCTGAAGAGCGAGCTCCTGGACGCCTGGTGGATCCGCTGGCGTGACGGCCCCATGGCAGCTGCCGTCACGACCGGCCGTCAGCTGGAACGGCTGAAGGCCGGAGACCTCTCCCACCTCGACCACGGCGAAGTGTCGCGACTGGAGCGTCCGGAGCACCAACGCTTCGGCATGTGCGGCCGCCTTCACACCTATCCCGTACCCGCCCCCCCAATACGGCCGTTCCGCGGTCCGTCGGGGTCACCTCACCCCCACCCCCCAAAGGAGCCCTTCTGATGTGGTTTCGCCATCCCTCCCCGGTCCAACTGAGACGACGGCTGCTCGCCGTCCTCGCGCCCTTGCTGCTCCTGGCCACCTTCCTCAGCGTCCAGCCCGCCAGCGCGGCGACCGTCGACCCCAACGCCTACTACGTGCTGGTCAACCGCAACAGCGGCAAGGCCCTGGACGTCTACAACCTGGCGACCGGCGACGGCGCCCGCATCACCCAGTGGACCCGGAACGATCAGAACCAGCAGCAGTGGCAGTTCATCGACTCCGGCGGCGGTAACTACCGGATCAAGTCCCGCCACTCCGGCAAGGTGCTGGACGTCCAGAACGGTTCCACCGCGAACGGCGCCTCGATCGTCCAGTGGGCCGACGCGAACGGGACCAACCAGCAGTGGCGGCTGGCCGACAGCTCGGACGGCTACGTGAGGCTCATCGCGCGCCACAGCAACAAGGCTCTCGAGGTACAAGGCGGATCCACCGCCGACAACGCGAACGTCGTCCAGTACGACGACTGGGGCGGCACCAACCAGCAGTGGCAGCTCGTCAAGGTCGGTGCCGGCAACCCCGGTGCGTGCGCTCTTCCGTCGACATACCGCTGGACCTCGACGGGCGCACTGGCGCAGCCCAAGGCCGGGTGGGCGTCGCTCAAGGACTTCACCGTCGCCCCCTACAACGGCAAGCATCTCGTCTATGCGACGACACACGGCGCCGCGGGAACGGGAGCAGGCTGGGGTTCGATGAACTTCGGCCTGTTCGGCAACTGGCCGGAGATGGCCTCGGCCAGCCAGAACACGATGTCGAACTCCGTCGTCGCGCCCACGCTCTTCTACTTCGCGCCGAAGAACATCTGGGTGCTCGCCTACCAGTGGGGAGGCGGGAGCGCCTTCTCCTACCGGACGTCGAGCGACCCGTCCAACCCCAATGGCTGGTCCTCACAGCAGGTGCTCTTCACCGGAAGCATCACCGGCTCCACCACAGGCCCCATCGACCAGACGCTCATAGCTGACGGCACGAACATGTACCTGTTCTTCGCCGGTGACAACGGCAAGATCTACCGGGCCAGCATGCCGATCGGGAACTTCCCGAGCAGTTTCGGCTCGAACTACACGACGATCATGAGCGATACGGCGGACAACCTGTTCGAAGCCCCGCAGGTCTACAAGCTCCAGGGCCAGGACCGCTACCTCATGCTCGTCGAGGCGAGGGGCTCGCAGGGCCGCTACTTCCGCTCGTTCACGGCCACCAGCCTGAACGGCTCATGGACACCCCAGGCCGCGACCGAGAGCAACTCCTTCGCCGGCAAGGCCAACAGCGGCGCCACCTGGACCAACGACATCAGCCATGGCGAACTGATCCGCACCAGCGCCGATCAGACCTTCACCGTCGATCCCTGCAACCTGCAGTTCCTCTACCAGGGACGCGACCCCAACTCCGGCGGCGACTACGGCCAATGGCCCTACCGGCCGGGTCTGCTGACACAGCAGCGCTGACGACGTGACACGGTCCGGCTCCGGAGCGGAGCCGGCGTGGCGGGCTCGGCGACACGAGGCCGAGCCCGCCCGGGTCACGCGAAGAGAAGAGTCACCGTGCCGGTCCCAGGAACTGGGTGGCCGCCAGACGTGCGTACAGGCTGTCTTGGCCGAGCAGTTCCGCATGGGTGCCCACCGCGGGTACCCGTTCTGCGTCCATCACCACGATCCGGTCGGCGTGGGTCACCGTTGAGAGGCGGTGTGCCACGACGAGGACGGTGGTCGTCCGGGCGGCCTGCGTGATGACGTCGCGTACCGCGAGTTCGTTGAGAACCCCACCGAGCGAGACCACGTCGACATGGTCCACCTATGGGACCCCAAGGCCGGCGTCCTGCCCGCAGGCGTCAACTACGGCGGGGAGGCGGGCTGACATGCCGTCGATGGTGGTCATCGCCACCACCGCGGTCCCCGACCACCTCCGGGGCGCCCTCAGTCGGTGGACCGCCGAAGCAGTCCCCGGCATCTTCGTCGGCACGATCTCCGCCCGCGTCCGTGACGAGCTGTGGACATCTGTCTCGGCCGTGGTCGGCGACGGCCAAGCGGTCCTCTTCCACACGGCTCCCACAGAGCAGGGCTGTGCTCTCCGCACAGCTGGTACACGCCGCCGAGTGCCGATCGACTTCGACGGTCTCACTTTGATCCGGATGACCGCAGCCGTCCAGCCATAGCTGTGACCGTATGAATTGAAGCAGGGGGTGGGCCCCTCTCGGATGGAAGGTCGCCCCTTGCCAGGTTGCGCAGGCTGCGGACGACCGAAAGGCAGCGCAATGGCCGACACCGCCAACTCCCGTGCAGGCAGCGCCCGCCCGCCCGGCATCCGAGAAGGCGAAGACGGTCTGACGGAGCGCCAGCGCTCGGCGGCTCCGTCCGCATCGCACGGTTCGCACTGACCACACCCCGAGCGCACCAACGTCCCTCCTCCGCATCTGACCAGCTGCTCAGTCCCCGACGCGCAGCACCAGGAAGGACCACACCATGGCCAGTACCACCGTCCACAGGCCAACGGCTCACCCGGCCGCAGTGAGGTCACCCGCCGCCGGTACGAGCCTCGCCCGGGCAGCCTGGGTGCTGATGATCCTCATATTGGCGTTCGCCGTCCTTCCCGCCGCGGTGCATCCCACAGCGGCCAGGGCCGACAACCCGATCGTGCAGCACGTCTACACCGCCGACCCTGCCCCACTGGTGCACAACGGGCGGGTCTACCTCTACACCGGGCACGACGAGGACGGCTCCACCTCCTCCTTCGTGATGAATGACTGGCGGGCGTGGTCCTCCGCCGACATGGTCAACTGGACCGACCACGGCTCACCGCTCAGCCTGAACACCTTCAGCTGGGCGGGCGCCAACGCGTGGGCGGGCCAGGCCGTCGAACGGGACGGCAAGTTCTACTGGTACGTGCCGGTGTCGGTCCGGGCGACCGGCCGATTCGCCATCGGCGTGGCGGTGTCGGACAGCCCCACCGGCCCGTTCCGGGACGCCCTCGGCCACCCGCTGGTGGAGAACAGTGAGATCGACCCGACCGTCTTCATCGACGACGACGGCCAGGCCTACCTGTACTGGGGCAACCCGAATCTTTGGTACGTCAAGCTGAATGCGGACATGACGTCCTACGCGGGCAGCCCCGTCAGAATTCCGCTCACCACCGAGGGCTTCGGGTCCCGCACCGACAACCCCGACCGTCCCACGCTGTACGAAGAAGCACCATGGGTCTACAAGCGGAACGGCATGTACTTCATGGTGTATGCCGCCAAGTGCTGCTCGGAGTTCATCGCCTACTCCACGGCACCCAGCCCGACCGGACCGTGGACCTACCGTGGAACAGTCATGCCCGCCCAGGGCAACAGCTTCACCAACCACGCGGGCATCGTGGACTTTCAGGGCAACTCGTATTTCTTCTATCACAACGGCGCCCTCCCGGGCGGCGGCGGCTTCACCCGCTCGGTCGCAGTGGAGAAGTTTTCCTACAACGCTGACGGAACGATCCCGACGATCAATATGACGACGGCCGGGGCGCCGCAGGCCGGCACGCTCGATCCTTATGTCCGCCAGGAAGCCGAGTCCATCGCGTGGGGCAGCGGCATCGAAACCGAACCCTCCAGCGAGGGCGGGATGAACATCAGCTGGATTGAAAACGGCGATTACATCAAGGTCAAGGGCGTAGCATTCGGCACCGGTGCCGGCTCGTTCACCGCCAGGATGGCCTCAAACACCAGCGGCGGCCGAGTTGAGCTGCACCTGGACAGTGCTACTGGGCCGACGGTCGGGACATGCATGGTGTCGGGCACCGGAGGCTGGCAGACCTGGAGCACGGTCTCGTGCCCTGTTACCGGTGCGACCGGGACCCACGATCTGTACCTGCGCTTCGCCGGTGGCAGCGGGTACCTGTTCAATATGAACTGGTGGCAGTTCACCACCGGCCAGTCCACCTTCTCGTCAACCGCCGTCGTCCAGCACAGCGGGCACTGCCTGGACGACCCCAACCAGAGCACCACCGACGGCACTCAGTACCGGCAGTACACCTGCGGCGCCGGTGAGGAACAGCGGTTCGACTTCCGTCCGGTGCAAGGGGTGGCGGACACCTACTCCCTGGTGAACCGCCACAGCGGCAAGTGCCTCGACATCCGCGGTGTCTCCACCGCCGACGGTGAGGCGGTCCATCAGTGGACCTGCCACGGCGGCACGAACCAGCAGTTCACGCTGCGGCATGTCGCCGCCAACGACTACCAGCTCGTCGCGGTGCACAGCGGCAAGTGCGTGGACGTCAGCGGGATCTCCACCGCCGTCGGAGCATTGGTCCACCAGTGGACCTGTGACTCCGCCAGTGCCCTGGCCGCCAAGAAGAACCAGGTCTGGCGCCTGACCGGCAAGAGCTGAACCAACACAGGGTCGGGCCCGGGCCGGCAACCCGGTGCCCGACCCTGTCCAGTGCCTTTGCGCGACGGCTTCATCTCGCCGCCCGGCCTGGGTCAGCCCTCGGTCCCTTTGCTCGTTCCGATGCGGAGCATTCGCTACCCCTTGGTGGCCTCTTGCAGACAGAAATGACAAACGCTCTGGCTGCTCCTGCACATGCTTAGGGACACTCAGATCACCCCCTGCACGGCCCGTCCTCGGAAATGTTAACGCTAACACTTCGGCTCTCGGTCCCCCACGCGTGAGGAAGCTGATCTCGTATGTCCTGGCTCCAACACCCCCACAGCCGCCGGAAAGTCATGGCGGCCACCGTCGGCCTGGTCGCGGGCACCACGCTGCCGGCGATAGGCGCGAGCGCGGCGGCCACGACGGCCCAGCAGGAGCGGTTCACCAACCCGGTGATCTGGCAGGACTTCGCCGACCTCGAGGTCATCCGCGTCGGCGACGCTTACTACTACACCGGCTCGACCATGCACTTCTCGCCGGGCGCGCCCGTCCTGCGCTCCTACGACCTGGTCAACTGGGAGTTCATCGGCCACTCGGTGCCGGTCCTCGACTTCGGCGACGCGTACGACCTCAACGGCGGACGGGCGTACGTCCAGGGCATCTATGCGTCCTCGATGCGCCACCGCCCCAGCGACGGGACCTTCTACTGACTGGGCCAGATCGGCGGGCAGCGGTCGTACGTATACAGAGCCACCAACGCGGCGGGCCCCTGGACCCGGCACGCCGAGATCGGCAGCAATTACTACGACGCGGGACTGCTCTTCGACGACGACGGCACCCCGTACGTGGCGTACGGCGCCAACGAGATCCGCGTCGCGCAGCTCTCCCCGGACATGCGCACCGAGGTCAGGTCCGAGCACGTGCTTACCAAGCCCGACGAGATCCACTATATGGAGGGCTCCCGCTTCTACAAGATCAACGGGAACTACTACATCTTCGTCACCCGCCCGCCCAACGGCCAGTACATCTGGAAATCCACATCAGGCCCCTTCGGCCCGTACAAGATGCGGGAGGTGCTGTTGGACCTGCCCGGCCCGATCCCCGGCGGCGGCATACCGCACCAGGGCTCGCTGGTCGACACCCCGAACGGCGACTGGTACTACATGGGCTTCATCGACGCCTATCCCGGTGGCCGCGTCCCCGCCCTGGCCCCGGTCACCTGGAACGCCGAGGGCTGGCCCGAGCTCCAGACCGTCAACGGCACGTGGGGCGAGACATACCCCTACCCGGTCACCCCGCACCCGCTCCCGCCGATGACCGGCGCCGACACCTTCCAGGGAACGGCGCTGGCGCCGTACTGGGAGTGGAACCACAACCCCGACACCGCCGCGTTCACCGTCAACAACGGGCTCACCCTCAGGACCGCCACCGTCACCGACGACCTCTACAGCGCCCGCAACACCCTCACCCGCCGCATCCAGGGCCCCGCCTCCACCGCGACCGTCGTGCTCGACTGCTCCGGGATGGCGGACGGCGACCGGGCCGGGCTGGCGATGCTGCGGGACTCCTCCGCCTGGATCGGCGTCACGCGGCAGGGCGGCGTCAGCAGGCTGGTGGTGTTCGACGGCCTGACCATGGACGCCAGCTGGAACACCAGCAGCACCGGCACCGAGCAGGCCCGCGCCGACCTCCCCGCGTCCGGCAGCCGCGTCTGGCTGCGCGCCGCCGCCGACATCAGCCCGGGGCCGGGCCGTCAGGCGACGTTCTCCTACAGCACCGACGGCACCACCTTCACCCGGCTCGGCCCGGCCTTCACTATGAGCGAGAGGCCTCATTTCTTCATGGGCTACCGCTTCGCCGTCTTCAACCATGCCACCCGGGCCCTCGGCGGCGAAGTGCTGGTGGAACGCTTCGAGTTGCGCGCGAACGCGCCGGCGGCCCCTGTGGACACCAACGCCTGGTACGTCATGGTCAACCGCAACAGCGGCAAGGCACTGGACGTGGCGGGCGTGAGCTCCGCGGACGGCGCCGCCCTCACGCAGTGGGCCCGGTACGACGGGCCCAACCAGCAGTTCCAGTTCGTGGACTCCGGTGGCGGCTACTACCGGTTGAAGGCGAGGCACTCCGGCAAGCTGCTGGACGTCTCCGGCTGGTCGACGGCCGACAACGCCGCCATCCACCAGTGGAGCGACCACGGTGGCGTGAACCAGCAGTTCCGGTTGGTGGACTCACCGGACGGATACGTCCGGTTGATCAACCGCAACAGCGGGAAGGCCGTCGAGGTACCGGGCTTCTCCTCCGCCGACGGGACCGGCATCGTCCAGTATTCGGACTGGGGCGGCGTGAACCAGCAGTGGATGCTCGTCCGCGTCGGCTCCACGGGCTAGTCCTCCTGCTGACACCGGTATCCGGTTCAAGCCCACGGAAACTCCCCCTGCCCGCTGGGCAAGGGGAGTTTCGGTCTGCGCGCGCCCGAGGTCGCACGGCCGACAGCGAGGTCCGAAAAAATCTTGGACCGGACGGCAACCCTTTCTGAAGAGGATCGAACGCCGGGTTGCCGGTCCTGACCGCTGCGTGCCGCGCCGCGCGCTCGGGAGACGTGGCGCCGCCCTGAGCCGTGTGCCAGGCACGGCAGGTCGCGTTTTTCCCCTGCGCGATTAGCCGGCGCACTGCTCGACGGGGTCCGCGAGATCCTGGCCCGGCTCCTGCCGAGACGGCGACGACGCAGCAACCGCCGCGTGGTCAAACGCAAGATGTCCAACTACAAACTCAAACGCATCCCGCACCGGAACTGGCCACAACCCACCCGCGACCCCGCCGAGGCAGTCCGGATCGCACCGCACTACCGCACCGTCTCCGCCAGATCCGGCCCACTGCGGTCCCCATGGAGCAGTACCTTCCCGATCTGGTCGTGGGGCTGTGGCTCGGCAGCAGCAGCGATCGGACTCTCCAGGCGGCTCAAGGCACCAGTCGCACCACACGGCCCCGGTTCGCCCTGACGATCGACGTTGTTCTCGAGCCCATGTTGGGGTGAGCCTTTCGGCCCCCCGTGTCAGGTTGGCCCCTCGGGCGAGGCCGCGGAGTTTAAACGCGGACTTGTGAAGAGGGGTCGCCTCGTCGGCTTCGTACCGACCGCGTCAGCCGGCTGCCTGCCAGCCCGCTCCGTTTGCGGCACGCGCTGACCGGTCGTGCTCCCTGTGGGCGGCCTGCAGCAGCTTTCGCCACGACGTCACCGTGGGGCGCCGGCGTAGGAGCGCGGGTCGCTCCCGATCCGTCATACCTCCCCAGACACCGTGCTCGATACGCTGATCAAGAGCATGGGCGAGGCATTCCGTGCGCACCGGGCAGCCGCCACAGACAGCCTTCGCCCTGTTCTGGGCGGCGCCTTCTGCGAACAGCTCTTCGGGGTCAGCAGTACGGCAAAGTGCCCGCTTGCCCCATTCGTCGTCATCACCCGCGACCGCCCCCATGCCGTCCTCTCCCCGATCGGCCTGCCCCCCCCACCATGGGACGGGGGGAGGAGTTGTCACCCGGGCCCAACGAGCGGCACCACCGGTGGCGTCACGCGGTGGTGGACGGGAACAAGCTGTCCAGCGCCAGGACGGGCACCTACTGATGGACGCTCCGAGGTGGCGCTCCTGGCCGCGGCCCCGGCGGCAAGGACCAGCCCGGGCGTGTCACGGGGCCACCGGGTCCGGTGAGACGGTGCGACCGCGTCTCGGCAAAAGATGTTTGAAACGGCAACCTTTCCGCTCCGGCCGGCCACTTAGGGGTGTACCGACGAGGGCGAGCCGTGATCAGCGGCCCTACACCCTCTGTGTCAACACCCGATCGGAGCCCCACATGTCACCAGGCAACCCGAGATCCCCCGAGCAGCCGATGCCTCGGGACCGCACGCCCCGCCGTAGCCGGATGCTCCGGCATTTGGTCGTGGGGGCGGTGGCGGTGCTCGCCGCCTCGGCCGGTGTCGGCGCCCTGGCGCCCAGCGCGGGCGCAGCGCCGACCGTCCGCATCAGTGTGGATGCCGGTACCTCCTTGGGCACGGTGCCCAGCAGTGGTGTCGGCCTCAACACGGGCTTCGGCGACGAGCACATGGGGGACCCCAAGGTGACATCGCTGATGAAGGCCGCGGGAGTCCGGCAACTGCGCTATCCCGGCGGCTCCGGCGCGGACGACTACCACTGGAAGACCCACACCTCCGGCGACGGCAGCGGCTGGATCCCCTCCAACACCAACTTCGACCACTTCATGGCCACCGCGAAGAAGGTCGGCGCCCAGCCGATCCTGACCGCGAACTACGGTTCCGGCACCCCCCAGGAGGCCGCCGACTGGGTCAAGTACGCCAACGTCGACAAAGGTTACGGCGTGAAGTACTGGGAGATCGGCAACGAGGTCTACGGCAACGGGCACTACGGCAACGGCAAGGGATGGGAAACCGACACCCACGCCGACAAGAGCCCGAAGGAGTACGGAAAGAACCTGGTCGCCTACTCGAAGGCGATGAAGGCCGTGGACCCGAAGGTGAAGATCGGAGCGGTGCTCACCACCCCCGGCGGCTGGCCGGATACGGAGAAGGCTCCCGGTGACAGCGCCGACTGGAACCACACGGTGCTCTCCATCGCGGCAAGCTCGATCGACTTCGTCATCGTCCACTGGTATCCGGGCGGCACCACCACGGCCGACCTGCTGAACACCCCCTCGCGGATCGCCGGTGTCACGTCCTCGCTGCGCTCGCTGATCGCCAAGTACGCGGGCTCGCGCGCCGCTTCGGTGGAGATCGCGGTCACCGAGACCGATGCCGTCGGCTCGCCCGCCTTGACCAGCCAGGCCGCGGCCCTGTTCGCGCCGGACACCTACATGACCTGGTTCGAGCAGGGTGCCACCCACGTGGACTGGTGGAACCTGCACAACGGCTCGGGCGAAGCACCCACCACCGTCCACGGCGAGACCGACTACCGGGATGGGGGCATTCTCTCCGCTGGAACCTGCGCCGGGGGGAAGTGCCAACCGCCGCGCGACACGCCCTTCCCCACCTACTGGGGCATCCGCTCGCTGACCGCACTGGCGCAGCCCGGCGACACCATGGTCAAGTCGTCCTCGGGCAACTCGTCGGTTGCCGTGCACGCGGTGCGGAGCGGCAACGGCGGTCTGAACGTCATGCTGATCAACAAGAGCCCGCAGAACGCGGCGCCGGTGTCGCTCTCGTACGCCGGATTCACCCCGGCCGCCGGGGAGGTCACGACCGTTTCGTATGCCAAGGGAGATACTGCCCTGACGACGGCGAAGCGGGGCACGGCGGTCGCACAGACGCTGCCGCCGTACTCGATCACGACTCTTCAGCTGAAGCCCGCGTCGGGGACCGCCGGCGCTGCCAAGCCGACGCCCGCCCCCACGCCGACCGCCGCCACGCCGGTTGTTACCGCCTCCGGCACGACCGGCACCCGTGCGCAGGCGGAGCGCGGCGTACCCGTCGGCCAGCCGACCCCGGGCAGCACGTCCGGCGGCCTGGCTTCCACCGGGGTGAGCAACACCATCACCTACAGCGCCCTCGGTGGCCTGCTGGTCATCGCCGCCGGCAGCGTGCTGGTGCTTCGCGGACGTCGCCGCAGGGCTTTGCACGGGAAGTGAGACCGCGTGAGTGACCGACGGCCCGGCAGCAACGCCACCCACCCGTGGCGCGCGCCGGGCCGTCGGCCTCCGCGCCGGCGTCGGCGGTCAGGTAACAAACAAGGCCGGGGTCGTTGACCTGGACCTGGCCTACCTCGGCACCGGTCCCGGCCCGTGGGGTGGCCCGAGCCGACCCCCGTCAGTAGCCGACGTGGAAGGTGGCGTCGGCCTTCTCCGTGGTGGTGGCGATCGGGTCGATGCGCAGGACGTAGCCGGTGTGCCGGATGTAATGCGTCGGGAAGTTGTGCGAACGGAAGGACGACCAGGAGGAGTCGGCCAGGCCGGCGGTCCTGTGGAACGTGGCGGCCGCGGCGAAGGTCGCGGTGCCGTCGTTCTCTTCCAGCCGCAGGTCGTAGTTGGAGTGCCGCAGGTAGCGGGTCGGGAAGTTGACCGACTGGAAGGACACGCCCGCGCTGTCGGCCAGGCCGCGTACGAGCTTCCACTGCGAGTCGGTGTACGGGTCGAACGGGTAGACATCGATCCGGCCGACGGAGTTGGCGTGACGGACGTAACGGTCGGGGTAGTTGTAGGACTTCAGCCGGTTCCAGGCGGGGCTGCCCCACTTCGCCACGAGGTTGTCGTACTCGGTCGTGGTGATCGTCGCGATGGTGCAGTGCTTGGAGTTGAGGGGCTGGGTGTAGTCGCGCTGGTCCAGCGCGGTCCAGGTGCCGGCGGCGAGGTCGTTGCTCTGCCAGGCGTAGAAGACGCCGTTCGGCGTGTAGGTGTCGCCCCACAGGTACCAGGATCCGGAGGTCAGGGACTTCACCAGGGTCGGCGCCTCGGTGCCGCCGTGGGCGGCCGCCGTGCTGAAGGGCGTGAAGCTGCCCGGCTGCAGGGTGGTCGACCGCGCGCCCACGAGGGCCTGGTCCCTCCCCCTGTAGTAGAGGTAGTTGACGCCGTTCACACCCACGGCGAGGTTGCCGTCGATGATGTCGTAGCCGGGGTCGAAGAAGACCTGCGGGGACGTCACCGTCTGGAAGTTGGTGGTGTAGTTCACCATGAGCACGTTGTGGCCGCTGGCATTGACCGACGAGTAGATGATCCCGTACTCGCCGCGGCCGGCGTCCCAGAACGCCTCGGGTGCCCAGCTGTGGGTCACCATGTCGTGCAGCTTCAGCCGGCGGTAGCCGGTGAGGGCGCGCAGGTCCGCGGAGTCCCAGACGTGGATGTACTGGCTGTTGTAGCCCCAGTCGGTGCCCTTGAGGTCGGTGGCGAGGACGACGAAGGTGCCGTCCTGCTTGCGCATGATGAACGGATCACGCAGACCGCCCGCACCCGCGGTCGGGGTCACCACGGGGTTGTTCTGGTTGAGCGGCATCCAGCGCAGGCCGTCGGTGCTGACCGCCAGGTGCAGGCCGTAGTCGGCCTCCAGCATGGTCGCGGACTCGGTGAAGTAGCCCATGACGTAGGCCGCGTCCGCGGCGTAGGCGGGCCGCGCGCCCAGGGCCAGCGTTCCGGACAGGGCCAGCGGGACGGTGGCGGCCATACCGAGGAACAGGCGTCGCGACGGGTGGGGGCCGGGGCCGGTTGTTGCGGTCATTTGCGCTCCAGGGTGCGTGGGGGGCGGGCGGCCGTTCTCGGCAGTCACGGCATGCACCGTCGCAGCGCTGGGCGGGGGCGCCCGGACCACGGGATGCAACGGGTCCCGCGGGTGGTCGCGGACGTTGCGTCCCGGGGCGGGAGGTTGCTGCCCGCTCCGTGGAGCCCAGCCCGTCGGGAGTGCGGGGACGGTGGAAGCAGGATCGAATGTTAGCGCTAACAATCAATTCGGCCAGGACACGCGGTAGATGAGAGCGGCTCGGTGGCCATCACTATGGGTCTGCCCGAGTAGCGCGTCAAGGTCACGCGCAAGGTCGTCCCGCTGCCCGGTCGGGAAGCGCGGCCCGACCCGATCCGTCGTCCCGGACGGGCACGTCGGCCTCGACGAAGCCCAGCCGCCGGTTCATGCCGAGGGCCGCAGCGTTGCCCGGGTGGTGGAAGGCCCGCATCCAGTGCACGCCGCGCGAAGCTGATCGCCAGAAGCTTCATCGCCAGCGCGACGCCCCTCCCCAGGTGGCCGGCCGGCACTCCGTCTGCGCTATTGGGGGATGGCGAGCAGGATGCGGCCGTGGCCACCGCCGGCGTCGACGTGGTCGTGGGCCTTGGCGATGTCGTCCAGCGGGTAGCGGTCGCCGACGGCGATGGTGAGGGCGCCGACGGCGGCTGCGGAGGTGAGGTCGCGGGCGGCCTGGCCCTTGGCCTCGGCGGGGAAGTCGTCGCTGCCGAGCAGCCGCAGGGTGACGTTGTTGAACAGCAGCGGCCAGAAGGGGATCTCGGTGCGGTCCGTGCGGGTGGCGTAGGCCGCGATGACGGCGTTGTTGGCGGCGACGGCGTTGTCGAGATCGGCGTTGTCGGACAGCGCGACCTCGATGATCCGGTCGACGCCCCGTGGCGCGTACGAGCGGATGGCCGCGGCGGGGTCGCCGGTGTCCAGGGCGACGGCGTGGGAGACGACGGTCGGGTCGACGAGGTCGAGGTCCGCGGTGCGGCGGACGGTGGCGAGTACGGTGGCGCCGGCCCAGTGGGCGAGCTGGGCGGCCAGGGAGCCGACGCCGCCGAGGACTCCGTGGACCAGGACCAGTCGGCCGTCGACCGGGCCGTCGGCGAAGACGGTGCGGTGGGCGGTGATGCCGGGGATGCCGAGGCTCGCCCCCAGCTCGTCGCTGAGGTGGTCTGGCAGAGGTACGGCCTGGTTGTCGGGTACGACGGTGTACTGAGCAGCTGTGCCGAAGGGGCGGTAGGACTGGGCGCCGTATACCCAGACCCGCTGTCCGACGCGATGGGCGTCGACTTGGGCGCCCACGGCGTCGATGACCCCGGCGGCGTCGCTGTGCGGGATCACCCGTGGATGGGGCATGGACGAGCCGAGCCAGCCGCGCCGCTTCTTGGTGTCGCCGGGGTTGACGCCCGAGACGGTGACACGGACGCGGACCTCGCCGGGGCCGGGGGCGGGATCAGGTAGTTCACCGACGTGCAGGGCATCGGCGGCGGGGCCCTGGTCGTCGTACCAGGAAGCAAGCATGGGGGTACCTCCGTGGACAGTCAGCTCGCGGGAGCGGCGGGTGCGTGCGGATCGCTGTCGGCGCGTCCGGTGTCGAATACGGGGGCTTCGTCCCCGAGGGCCTCGCGCAGCCAGGTCCGCTCCGCGCGACTGGTGGCGCGGGCGGTGAGCAGCATGCCCCGCCGGTAGGGGTCGGCGACCTCCTCGGCACGCAGGGGCCGCTCGTTGTCGTAGAAGAAGCTCGCCGGTTCTTCCAGGAACTCCAGCCGCCTACGCAGCACCACGTGCTGCTCGGCTACGTCGGGCAGGTGAGAGAGGAAGGCCAGAACGATGTAGAACCGGGTGAAGTCGGTGATCTCGTGGTCGGCGGGCTCGCGCAGACGCTGAAGCATGTCGGCCCGTCCGGCCGCGGTCAGACTGAGCACGTACCGTGCCGCCCCCGCGGCCGGGTCGGCGCGCCGCTCGATCAAGCCCGCCTTGGTCAGACGATTGATCGCCGGATACAGGCTGCCGTCACTGACCGGCCGCGTATAGCCGGTCAGCTGTGAGACGCGGCGGCGCAGCTCGTGTCCGGGCAGGGGTCCCTCGGCGAGGAAGCCGAGTATCGCGAGTTCCAGCATGAGTCCATCTTCGCACAGGTGCATCGAATCGATGTGAACATCGATTCGATGTTATGCTCGTAGGTACCCGCCCAAACGTTTCTGGAGAGGGACAGCAAGATGCAGTCGCAGTCCACCGAGTCAGTGATGAACCGTTTCGTCGAGTTCATCAACACGGGCAACGAGGATCTCGCCCGCGAGGTCATTTCTCCGGACGCGGTGTTCCACGCGCCAAGTCACCCGGAACCACTGCGGGGGCCCGATGGGTACATGGAAGTCCTCGGGATGATGCGCAGCGCCTTCCCCGACGTTCAGTGGACGCTGGAGGAGACGGTCACCGAAGGCGACACGGTCGCCGCGCGGTTCACCATGCGGGGAACCCACGACGGTGAATTCTTCGGGATCCCGGCGAGCGGCAACAAGATCTCGGTGCAGGCCATGAACTTCTACTACCTGGCCGACGGCCGGATCGTCGGCGAACGGGGCCAGCCCGACCTCCTCGGGGTGATGCAGCAGATCGGCGCCGTACCGGCGCCGTGAGGCAGACAGTCGCCTCCTCCTCCCGCGCAACCGTCCAGGTCCGCGCTGCCGCCCTCCCGCAAGGCACACCATGGAATCCCTCGCACCCGCACCGCCCGCTCAGGCGATAGCCGTCCTGCCCCGGTCCTCCATTCTGGTGGCGGCCCTGTCCACCGTCGTGGAGTGGTACGACTTCACGCTGTACCTGTACATGACCACCGTGCTGTCCCGGGTGTTCTTCGGCACCGGCTCCACCTCGCTCCTGATCACCCTGGCGGTCTTCGCCGTCGCCTACCTGATGCGCCCGCTCGGCGCGATGGCCTTCGGCCACATCGGGGACCGGCTCGGGCGCCGCAAGGTGCTGCTCGGCTCGATGGCGGTGATGACCTCCGCGATGCTGGCCACCGCCCTGCTCCCGACCCGCGACCAGATCGGCTCCGCCGCCGGGGTCACTGCCCTCACCGTCACCCTCGTCCCCGGTCCCGCCCTGGACGCGTGGGGGTGGCGCATCCCCTTCCTGTTCGGCACGCTGCTCGCCACCACGGTGCTGATCGCCCGCTCCACCATGCGCGAATCCCCCGCCTTCGAGCAGCAGCCCCCGCCCGACACCAAGGGCGCGGGCCCGCTGATGACCACTCTGCGCACCCAGCGCCCCGCGCTCTACCGGACGTTCGCGATCTCGGCGCTCGGCTCGGTGACGTACTACGTCGGCATCAGCTACGTCCCCACCTACCTCGGCGCGGTCAGCGGCTTCAGCGAGTCCGACGCCCTGTGGCTGTCGACCATCGCGGCCCTCGTCGTCATCGTCGTCACGCCGTTCGCGGGTGCCCTGTCCGACCGGGTCGGCCGCCGCCCCGCACTCACGCTCTTCGGTGCCCTGGCGGTGATCCTGCCGCCGGCCATGTTCGGCCTGATGACCCAGGGCAGCTTCGCCGCCGCACTGACCGGCGCGATCGTCCTGGCCTGCGTGGCAGGCGGCATCAGTGCGGTCGCGGCCTCCGCGATCGCCGAACAGTTCCCCGTCGCCCAGCGCCTCAGCGGCCTCGCGCTCGGCGCCACCGCAGCCACCGCCCTCTTCGGCGGACTCACCCCGTACGCCTCCCAGGCCCTGGTCGACTCCACCGGCTGGGCCCTGATCCCCGGCGCCCTGGTCGCCGCCACTGCCCTGGCCGTCCTGCCCGTCCTGCGCCGCCTCCCGGAAACCGCGCCAGCCATCCGTGCACCCCAGCCCGGCCCTCTCGCCCCGGAACCCGAACCCCAAGCCCGCTGAGCAGACTTCGTGCGCTGCAACAACCTCACCGACGCCGCCCGGCCCGCCGCACTCTTCGCCCCCGGCACAGTCCGTACCCGGACCTTCGACACCCCGGAGTCCCTCAGCATCACCTTCCACGAGGTCCACGCGAAGTCTTCTCGTCAGAGGGGGGCGATGTTCCTAATAATCTCCGATCTGACGCGTGCCGATGTACAGTGAAGAACGCCCTTGACCTGCAGAAAGCTGGCAGGGAGCCGTCTTCCAGGAGTCCAAAATGCTGCGCACCATGTTCAAGTCCAAGATCCACCGGGCCACGGTGACCCAGGCCGACCTGCACTACGTCGGCTCTGTGACCATCGACGCCGACCTGCTCGACGCCGCCGATCTGCTGCCCGGGGAGCTCGTCCACATCGTGGACATCACCAATGGTGCGCGGCTCGAGACGTACGTCATCGAGGGGGAGCGGGGCTCCGGGGTCATCGGGATCAACGGGGCCGCCGCGCATCTCGTGCACCCCGGGGACCTCGTCATCCTGATCAGCTACGCGCAGGTCGAGGACGCGGAGGCGCGGGCGCTCAAGCCGCGCGTCGTGCACGTGGACGGCGACAACAGGATCATCGAGCTGGGCGCGGACCCGTCCGCCCCGGTGCCGGGAACGGACCAGGAGCGCAGCCCCCACTCGGTGGCTGTCTGAGGGGAGTCGGGGATCATGGCGATCGAGCTGGTGGACGAGCGCAAAGCGGGGCGGCTGCTGGCCGTCGAGGACAGCAGGGTGGTCGGCTTCATCGCCTACTTCGTGCTCGCCGCCGAGCCCCACGCCCTGGTGGCGGTGCACACCGTGGTCGAGCCGGGCCACGAGGGCCGCGGGATCGCCGGGGACCTGGTGAAGGGGTTCTACGGGATCGCCGCCGCGGAGGGGGTACCGGTCGTCCCGCTCTGCCCCTACGCCGCGAGCTGGGCCGCCCGCCACCCCGACCGGGCGCCCGAGCCCCCGGCCGCGGTCGCCGAGGCGGCCAGGGCGCAACTGGACCGGGACGCCGACCTCTGGTGAGCGGGCTGACGCTGCTGCACACCTCCCCGGTGCACGTCCCGGTCTTCGACGCACTGCGCGAGCGGGACCACCCGGAGGCCGTACTGCGCCACCTGGTGGTCCCGGACCTGCTGGACCGGGCCCGGGCCCGCGGCCCGGAGTCCGTGGTCCCCGAGCTGCTCGGGCTGCTCCGGGAATCCGGCGGCCCGGTGCTGGTCACCTGCTCGACCATCGGGGCGGTCGCGGAGTCCCTCGCCCCGGCCCTCGGGTTCCCGGTGCTGCGGGTGGACCGGCCGATGGCGGCCGAGGCCGTACGTACGGGCCCGCGGATCGCCCTGCTGGCCACCGTGGAGTCGACCTTCGCCCCGACCGGGGCCCTGCTGGCCGAGGAGGCCGGCGGGCGGCCCCTGTCCGTCCGTACGCACCTGGTGCCCGGCGCCTGGGACCGCTTCGAGGCGGGTGACGCCGCCGGGTACCTCGCGGCGGTGGCCGGGGCGGCGGACGCCGTCACGGACGCGGACGTCATCGTCCTGGCCCAGGCCTCGATGGCCGCGGCCGCCGGCCTCGTCCGCACCCGCCTGCCCGTGCTCTCCAGCCCCGCCCCCGGCCTGGCCGCCGCCCTCGCCGAGGGGCATACCGGCTGAGATCGGGGGAAGGTGGGACTCATGGTGCGAAACGTAGAGCAGACGCAGCCGCCGGTCCCCGATCCGGCGCCGGTCCCGGACCCGTACCCGCCGCTGCCGGACCCCGAGCCCGTGCCGCGCCCGGGGCCGCCGGTGCCGCAGCCCTTCCCCGAGCCGGACCCGGTGCCCACGCCCCCGGTGCCCGCGCCGATCCCGCAGCCCGGGCCGCTGAGCTGAGCCGAAACCGTCAACTCCAGCCGCAGGGCGGCTGGTTGTCACCCTTGTCAGGTCATCGGAGCGCCGTTAGGTTGTGCGGTTCCTGATGTCTTCAAGGGGGGGCTCCCATGGGTGTACGGGGCCGGCACCGCCGGTACCAGCCGAGCAGCATCAACCGGGCCTCGCTCGTCGTCACCGCGGGTGGCGCGGGATTAGCCCTCCCCCTGATCGGCGCCGGGGACGCACAGGCCGCCTCCGTGGACACCTGGAACAAGGTCGCCGCCTGCGAGTCGACCAACAACTGGCAGATCAACACCGGGAACGGCTACTACGGCGGCCTCCAGTTCAGCCAGAGCACCTGGCGCGAATTCGGCGGCACCGCCTTCGCCGCCCGCGCCGACCTCGCCACCAAGGCCCAGCAGATCGCCGTCGCCGAGAAGGTGCTCAAGGGGCAGGGGCCCAGGGCGTGGCCCGCGTGCGGCCCCCAGGCCGGGCTCAGCCGCAGCGGTCCGGCGCCCGCCGTCGACACCCGGCCCTCCACGAAGCCGGCGCCCGAACCGTCTGCCAAGCCCGCGGCGAAGCCCGCGCCGCAGGCCCCCAAGGACCGGATCCAGCCGACCAAGGCCACCACCCCGGCCCCCGTCACCATGCCCCGCCCGACCGGGACCTCCGTCCTGCCGAACCCGTACGTGGTCGCGCCCGGGGACTCCCTGTCGACGATCGCCGCCGAGCAGCACCTCGAGGGCGGCTGGCAGGCACTGTACGAGACCAACCGGTCCACGGTCGGCGGCAACCCCAACATGATCTTCCCGGGCCAGCGGCTCACCCTCAGGGTCACCACCGCCCCGCCCGCCCAGAACCCCGAGAAGCCGCCGCGCACCGCGGAGCCGGTCAAGCCCGTGGAACCGGCCGCTCCGCAGCCGGAGCAGAAGAAGCCCGAGCAGGCCAAACCGGAGCAGGCCAAGCCCGAGCAGCCGAAGCCGAAGCCCGAGCAGTCGAAGCCGGCCGAGACGCCGAAGCCCAAGCCCGCCGAGACGCCCAAGCCCGAGCCGGTCGCCAAGCCCGCCGGCAAGCCCGCCTCAGCGGAGCAGAAGCCCGCCTCGGGCGGGTTCAGCGCCCCCGTCGACTCCGGCATCGGCACCGCCTACCGCGTCGCGGGGTCCTCCTGGTCCAGCGGCTACCACACGGGCGTCGACTTCCCGGTGCCGACCGGCACCAGCGTCAAGGCCGTGGGTGCCGGCACGGTCGAGTCGGCCGGCTGGGCCGGAGCGTACGGCTACCAGGTCGTCATCAAGCACACCGACGGCCGCTACTCCCAGTACGCCCACCTCTCCGCGCTCGGCGTCAAGGCCGGCCAGCAGGTCTCCGGCGGCCAGCGGATCGGCCGCTCCGGCTCGACCGGCAACTCCAGCGGCCCGCACCTGCACTTCGAGATGCGCAGCGGACCCGGCTACGGCTCCGACATCGACCCGCTGAAGTACCTCCGCGGCAAGGGCGTCGGGATCTGACCCCCGCACGTGCGGCGGCACGGCCGTGAGCAGGACCAGGCCGGCCGCCGCCAGCGCGCCGCTCGCCAGCGCCGCCACCGCCCCGGCGGTCCCGTACCGGAAGCCCTCGTCGAACATCGAGATCCCGACCGCCGCCGCGACCACCGGATTGACCACGGTCACCGTGGCCAGCGGCGCGGTCAGCCCGGCTCCCCGGTAGGCCGCCTGGGACAGCAGCAGCCCGCCGGCCGCCAGTACGGCGATCGCCGCCAGGTCCGGCCACTGGCCGCCCAGCGCACCCGGGGCGAAGCCCTCGGCCACCGACTTGGTGAACACCGAGGCCATCCCGAAGGCGGTACCGGCCGCCGCGGCCAGCAGCACACTGCGCAGCACCGCCCGGCGCACCCGCCGGGCCGCCAGGAACAGCACCGCCGCCGCGGCCGCCGTCACCGTCAGGAGCAGACTCCGCTCGCCGCCCGCCAGGGCCTGGTCCCCGCGGCCGTCCCCGCCCGTCAGGGCCAGCAGCCCGGCCAGACCCGCCGTGGCCAGCAGCGCCCCGCGCCAGGCCGCCGCACCCGCCCGGCGGCGTACGAAGACGGCCGTCATCGGGAGCGCGAAGACGATGGTCAGCGCCCCGAGCGGCTGGACCAGGCTCAGCGGCCCGTAGGCCAGCGCCACCACGTGCAGCAGCGCGCCGAGGCCGTTCAGCGCGACCGCCACCCACCAGCCGGCCCGGCGCAGCGGGGCGTAGGCGCGGTCCGGCGTACTCGCCGCGACGCGTTCCTGGACGATCGCGCCGCCCGCGTAGGCGACGGCGGAGACCAGGCAGAGGAGAACC